>JAEOSY010000263.1 GCA_016840125.1 Candidatus Helarchaeota archaeon
CTTGCACCCTATGACCATTGGTATTTTCAAAATATTGCTGTTAAACCTGATGAACAAGGAAAAGGATATGGGGGATTACTGATAAAAACTATGCTTAAAACAATTGATAATGAGGGTTTACCGATATTTGTGGATACTAATACCGAAAAAGCTATGTCCATTTACCAAAAGTACGGATTCGAAATTCTTGAACAAATTATAATCCCTGAAACCGACATACCTCTTTGGTGTATGTTAAGAAAACCAAGGTAAGCTTGATAAATAAGTTTAATAAACTCGTTTTATGGCAAATGGATATTTTCCCTTTCTAAATTATATCCCAATTTCCTGTGAAATTGGAATGGAAAGGTAAATTTAGCGTTTGATTTCCATGAAAATTCCTTTGAAAATGTGAAATAAAAATCTAAGGGAATTTATTTCCTTTGGGGGTTATTTTGATATCACAGCAAAGCCGCCTCAGACAATAGAATACGAGTAAAAATAAAGGATTACTTGGGTAATCCAAGTTCCTTGAACTGTTTCTGAACCCCTGCCTTAAGGTAGAGCATATCATTTCCAAGTGTACAGAAGTCGTAACCTTTGGCGATCCGCTCTGAGATAGTTTTACCGGATCCAAGGTGGATTCCAGCGCTGATCCCGTGGTTCCTTGCGGCTTCGTAGACCTTGTCGATTGCAGCCTGAACATCTGGGTGGCTCATGTTGCCAAGGTGACCGTGGCTTGCTGACAAGTCAGTAGGCCCGATGTACACAACGTCGATTCCCTCAGTGGAGCAGATATCATCTATGTTGGATACCGCTTCAATAGTTTCGATCTGTGCGACGACAAGAATCTCCTCGTCCGCAGTCTGCAAGTAATCGGGGTCAAACATAGCGGCCCTTCTCGGTCCGCAGCCCCTGAGACCCATCGGGGCGTACCTTGTCGCCTTGACGGCCATCTCGGCATCCTTCTTGTTGTTTATCCAGGGCACCATGATTCCATGTGCGCCTATATCTAGAACTCTTTTGATCGCTACTAAGTCGTTCCACCATACACGAACAATCGGGGTTGTTTTAGTATCTGGGCGCATCGCTTGCATGAGTGTCTGTACCATAAGATGGTCTAATGGGGCGTGTTCTGTATCGAAAACAAAGTAATCAAAGCCAAGGCTGGACATGAACTCACATGCGAATGGACTCTCAATTGTGATCCATGTTCCGTACTGTTGTTTTCCTACCTTCAGGTTCCTCTTTAGAATGTTCTTCACTTTTCTCACCGTAAGATTATTTTAATCAGATATACTTCTGTCCATTTACTTGAATTAGGTAGCCAAAATTTTTCGATCATATTTAATCAACTTCTTATAAAATTTTGAATGACTTTAATTCTTTATCACATGTCCCAAAACTTAATAATTAAGAATAGAAATTGAAATATTTAAGTTTAAAATTTCGTTTCTAAAATTAACTAAAAATTATAATCCAAAAAGTGATAATTATTATCCGGAAGTTTACGCTTGAAAATATATATTTTTTTTTATATAGATATTTTGGTCTTTAGCGAAGGTGGAGAAAGTAAGCTAGCCAAGATGGAAATTTACAAGCTAGCCTCAATTTGGTAGTAAATAATTATATATAATTTAGTCGCAAATAATGAATAGGTGGAATTAATGAAAAAATTTGATTATTATAACCCTACTGATATTAGATTTGGTTGGGGTAAGGTTGAAGAAACTGGAGAAATATTATCTCAATATGGAAAGAAATGTTTATTGGTAACAGGGTCTGGTAAAAGTTTAGAACCCATAAGACAAAAAATAACAAATCTGTGTCAAGACAAGGGCATCAATGTTATACGTTACAATGGTGTTTCTACCAATCCAACGACTGATATGGTAAACGATGGTACTAAAATAGCTAAAAAAAATGATGTGGATGTAATTCTAGGCGTAGGAGGGGGCTCACCTATTGATGTAGCAAAAGCCATATCAGTAGGAGTCACTCACGATGGTGAGGCGTGGGAATACCGCGTAATAGATGGAAAACCAATAGAAGATAAACTATTACCAATTATAGCTGTGACTACAACCGCAGGAACCGGAACTGAAGTAACCCCGGTTTCAGTAATAACCAATCCTAACATACATTTGAAATACGCACTAGCTGACAAATTATTGTGCCCAAATGTTGCTATAATTGATCCTGAATTAACTAAAACCATGCCGGCACATATTACGGCTTCCACAGGATGGGATGCTTTTTGTCACTCATTTGAAAGTTTTACTACTCACACCAGTGCTAACGATTATGTAGATATGCATGCTTTGGAAGGCATGAGGCTTGTTATTAAATACTTACCAATAGCAATGAATGATGGACAGAATCGAGAAGCAAGGGAAGCTCTTCATTGGGCAAATACCCTAGGGGGATTATCCATTTCTAATGCAGGTGTAACTTTACCGCATGGGATAGGAATGGCCATAGGCGGTAATGCTTCTCACATCCATCACGGTGAAGCATTAGCTTTAGTATATCCTGAAATAAATCGCTGGACTTGGAAGTATAAGATCAAAAAATATGCAGATGTAGGGAGACTATTCAATTCCGCTCTAAAGGATGAACCAGATGATGTAGCTGCAGAAAAAGCATGTGAGGAGATGGATAATTTCTTAAGAGAAATCGGAATGTGGATGAGTTTCAAGGATAAAGATGTTTCCATAAATACATTAGATGAAATAGGGAACGATACCTTTAAACTCCCCGATTACGAAAATCATGCAAAGGTAGCAAACAAAGATGATGTAATGAATCTTCTCAAAAAGAGCTATGATAGATGAGGAATATTAAAAAAAATTAGATAAATTTTTGTTAAACTTTTTAATTTTTTCTTGAAATTTTAAAAACATAAGCGTGTTCGCAAGGTTTTTCTTTTGGAGTTTTTATTTTGAGACCGAATTCTGTTAATTTCCAATCTAATTCTTTATCAATGCCTAACATCTTAATGGATTTAATGTCCGATTCATCCATTATGTAATGAGATAGTGCTTCACTCTGTCGTATAAGTTTTCTATAGGATTTTCTTATGGTCTTTAATTTAAATTCTTCACCAGGCCATCCGAGAGTAATGGCATAAATTGCGTTATCCTTCACAGTAAACCGAATATCTTTGGAGGTATACTTTACTTCGGCATATTCGCTGAACATTCCTCCTCTAGCAATTTTTGTTTTTCCCTCCCCAGCTCTAAACCATGGAGTTGTGTTATAAATTGCTTCTCCATTAATTTCAAGCCATTTGCCCATCTGACGAAGGCTATTTTTCGCGGGGTCAGGAATTTCACCATTTGCCTTCGGGCCAATATTCAGTAGAAGAGATCCATTTTTCGATACTCGATCTACTAAATTATGAACAAGAGTGTCTCCTGATTTGTATCCCGCTTCTTTTACGTAGGACCATGCTCCTTGATCGTCAATTGATGAATCGGTAATCCATTTATAATACGTTAAACTTTCAGCTCTACCCAATTCATAATCAAGGATTCCAATATTAGGTGGTAAATTACGTAATTTGTAAATTACGGCGACTTCCTTTCCCCACTCTTCAGCTTGATTGAAATAATATGCAAGCATTTCTTTTTTGTACTTATCAGGTAACTTCCCTAATCCAAAGTCAAACCATAAGAGATCAGGTTTATAATTATCAATTACCTCTAGAATTTTTGCTTTCCAATTATCAAGATATTCCTTACTTGGTTTGGCTTGATGAATCCATCTCCATTGTAAGTTCTTTTTAGAGTCTTCATTGTGGATTGGTCCATATAATCCAGAATATTCTGGGTCTGATGTATCATAATCCTTATTCCAGTGAGGAAAAAACCAGTGGTTTTCGGCGTGATGAAACGCCACCATGAATTTCAAACCCTGTTTTCTTATTGCGCTTTCCATCTCGCCTACAGTATCTCTTTTGGGACCCATTTGAGCAGCGTTCCATTTTGTCACCTTACTATCCCACATCGCAAAACCGTCGTGGTGAATGCACACTGGTCCTGCGAACTTTGCACCTACTTGTTTAAAGAGTTGTGCCCATTCATCAGGATTAAATTTTTCTGCTGTGAATAAAGGTATAAAATCTTTATATCCAAACTCCGAGGGATCACCATAAGTTTTTGAGTGATGTTTAAATTGAGGACTTCCCTTGAGATACATGGCGTGACCGTACCAAGATCCATTTTTCGCCTCTTTTGGTCCGAATGCTGGAACAGAATAAATTCCCCAATGATAATAGATACCATATTTAGCATCATCGACCCATTCTGGATTTCTATGCCTTTTTAAAGAATTCCAGGTTGGTTTATATTTTTCTTTAGAATTCATAATTTTTATTCTCCTTTCTAATTTTATTTCTACATTATTCCATTCCAAGCCATTCTTTCTTTTCCATACGGATCATCGACCGCTTTAATTTCTTTTCCTAATAGCATCGTACTCCTGCTTTCTGTGTTATATCGAGGCCATTCTGGTATGCCCGCGTGAGAAGGATTACCCGTTCGAGCAAAAGCGATCCATGAATCCATAATATTTTCACTGAGTTTCTTAGCTTCCTCACTCGTCTCCGAAAGAATCTTCCAAAATGGATCATCCAACACCCCAAATACGAATGGTATTTCTAATGTGTGAAAAGAACCAAACAATCCATCCATAAACGATGAGGGCCATGTAAATAAGTACATAAAAGTATTTGGATTTTGAATAGATTGAGCCTCAGCTGTTCGAATGGCAGAAATGTGAAATTCAAAGTCAGTTAAAAATGCATCTAGGACTTTCTGAGCAGATAGGGTTCCCTCGTTTTTCCTTGTCTCTCTATATGCATCTATTAAGCTTAATGCTTTATCCTCATTTTGACCAAGCGTTTTCATAACCAGTTTCATCCAATTTTGCATCCCCTTTTCGCTTACTTCTTCGAAATTATTGGAGTCATCTAGTTTCATAGACGAAGATTCATTTAAGTTTGTACCAATTAACAGATCAACCCCTGCTGCAGAACCATTAGCAATTAAATTCAAAGGGTGTTCGATAATGTACTCCCCATCAATGTAAGGAGGAGTTGTAATGGGCCAATGCTTTTCTTTTAATTTTTCTTCCCAGACTTTTGAATCAGCATTAACGAGTTCGTAGGCGGAAATTTTTTGAAGTGCCTTAATATTGCCTTTTTGAATCCCCAATTCTGCTAATATCCGATTGCTTAAATCCTCACCCTCAGAAGCTCTAAAACCCGCAACATTGCAACCTCCACTTTGAGCAATCGCTCGATGGAAAAGACCTTTAGCTTCGGGCATTGCTAATAATGTTGAAACTGACCAACCTCCAGCAGATTCCCCAAAAATAGTAATATTTTTTGGATCCCCTCCAAAATTCTCGATATTATCGCGAACCCACTTCAATGCTGTAATCTGATCAAGCAATCCTAACGGGGCGGTAACGACTCCTGGCATAAAAGAAAATCCTAGAGCATTCAATCGATAGTTCAATGAAACTACTACCAGATCTCCCCTTTTAACTAGGAATTCCCCGTTGTATGAACGCGCGTCATGGCTTCTTAATCCACCACCGTGGATCCAAACCATTACTGGACGCTTTTCTCGATTTGTAGAAGGAGTCCAGATATTCAAAGTAAGACAATCGGGTTCACTCTGTGGATATGGTGCGCTTATCAATTTTGGGGAGATAACTTGAGGAGAGACAGGCCCAAATTCAGTTGCGTGAAATACTCCGGGAAATCGCTTCGCAGGAACGGGGGGTTTAAAGCGTAGATTTCCTACCACTCGTTCGGTATATGGTATTCCTTTAAATATTTCTATGCCATTGTCTTTAATTCCTTGGATTTTCCCTGCTTTTGTATCAATTATTTCAGTTCTTTCCATTTTTCTTCCACTGTTTCCAATTATTATATTTTTAGTATTGATTCTCTTTAGGTAGAGGGGACAATAAAATCTAACAACAGTTTACTATAACCCTCTTTGGGTAACACTCCACCAGCTGTGAAACCAACAGCAATATCATAATCTGATAAAGCGTAGATCATCTGTCCTCCAGATCCAGCCATGTAGTATCCCTCAAGAGGCTTATCCATCATAAAAAATAAATAACCATATTCAAACGCCTTATCTCCTTTAGACATACTTATCCGGGATGTTGTTGCGTTTTTCAGGTATTCTTGATCAACAATTTGCTTCCCGGCCCAATTTCCATGATTTAAGCAAAGCATTCCCAATTTCGCCTGTACCTTTGGTGAACAATGAAAAATGTATGCACCATAATTAATACCTTTTCTATCATGCGGCCAAAAAGTTTCATCTTCACCAATTTCAAGGGGAGTAAACAGATATTCTCTGGCAAATTCTTCGGTGGTCTTACCAGTTGCATTAGTAATTATACCTGATAAGAGGTTAGGTCCATCATTGCTGTATACCCAATTCCCTGCGGTTCCCGGGTTAACACCTAATGGTACGTCATTCAACGCTATTTTAATACAATCATCGGGAGGGTATTTAGTTTTAGGATAGTTAGGTTCCCATCCCCCAATTAATCCGGAATTCATTGTTAATAATTGTTCTATTGTTATATTCTTCTTTTTTTCGCTATCAGCAAAATTAGGATCCCATATGTCAGCAAAGAATTCAAATAATGTCTGACTTAGGTTGTCTAAAAAACCTTCCTTAAGAGCTATTCCAATCAAAATGCTTGTCAGGCTTTTGGTGGCAGAGGCTTGATCATGGAATATACGGTTAGGTCCAGTATACGCTTTGGGGGGAAGGAGATCAGAATATGCCTTAGTATCAAGACGTTTGGAATTATGGAGGTATTCTTCGCAGAGTAAATAACCGTTTCTTGTGATGATGATACTATTGATGTTATATGAATTTTTTTCAATATACTCAAACATCTCGCTAATTTTGTTAGAATCTAAGCCTTGTTCTTCAGGAGCTACTTCTTGCCATTCACTTGAATTCGATGGCCAAAATACATTATTTTTCATTTTTTTTCATCTCCCTTCAATTAAAGGTTATTATATATTTCAATCCGCATCGTCTTGTATTAACTCGACAGTACCGGCATCACCATCGACTCTTATAATTTGGCCATGCTTAACACGTTGCGTACTACTACCAGTTCCTACAACAGCGGGTATACCATATTCCCGTGCAACGATTGATCCATGTCCAAGAATGCCACCCATATCTGTTACTAATCCGGTAGCATGAGCGAATAGAGGTGTCCATGCGGGGTTGGTCATGGAGCAGACTAGAATAGAATCTGGTTGCATCTTATCAAATTCTGCTGGTGATTTAATCAAGCTAGCTGGGTTTGTTACCGTACCAGGACTGACGGGTATGCCTTTTAGAACATCACTATTTGGATCATTCTTTGCCTGCGTCTCTTTGAATGCTACACCAGGATTATTACTGGCTACTTCTGGAATAGTACCTGGGGGATGCAAACGTTTGCGCGCTTCTCTCAACTCTCGACGTTCTGCAGCTAATTGTTTATATTCCTTTAATGCTCTGTTCTCTTTACGAGCGTTTATAACTTTAGTTAATTCTTCTGTAACAAGATAAAAAACATCATCAGGAATGTTTATTGTACCAATATCTACAAGGCGTGTTCCAAGTTCCCGAGCCAATAGCCGAAGAGTTGGCCAACCACTGGTTAGGTAAAACATAACCTCCTCACGGATGAAATAAAAACGATGAGTAAACCAATGCCGATATCGAAACTGCCAATACTGCAATCCATCAAGAAGTGGTTCTATTTTCTGCATAGCTTGTTCACGTTTTCCCGCAGCACCGATTTGATGCTTATTTGGGTTGTAATCCTTGGCAGTTATCATGGTTTTCAAGCTTATAAGAAGTCCAGAAGGATCTTCAGTGGGAAGTGGTTCAACAAAATCCAAGCTATAACCTAGGTGCCCATAAAACTCGAGATATTCCTCAATAGCTTTAACTACTGGGCCGCTGTTTGGGTGATTTTGTAGGGCATTCATCATTTGTTTAGGCGGAGTTGTAACCATCAACTCATAGAGTTCGTTATCTGCCTGGATCAGTTTGGCAATCTTATACATATTCTCATTGGCTTCTAAAGTTTTCGATTTAAATCCACTAAGGAAGTGACCACTGATGAAATTGTGATCTGGTAAGGTTTCTCGTAAAAATGCCTGCAACTGGTCGTCTGTGGATTTTGCAACACCGAAAGTGTGCGACCCGTTTGATGACCAGTATCTTCCTCCAGCGGTAGCCAATTCAATAATTCCTCTCAATAATTCTTCATCTGATGCTGTTTTGTAATCAACTTTTTGCCATTCTTCCACTGTTGCTAGAAGATCCGGCATCGCTTTTTCCTTCCACCCTTTAATCTGATTCTCATTAACCTGGGTCTTATTGAAAGCGGTATAAGTTGGATTTTTACTTTTAGGCATTGTCACATCATGAGCTAGATCTTTGAAATCCGTTTTTTTAGCCCATTTATTAAATGCCTTTAAATCCTCAGATGATAGCTCTGACAAGAACAATTCCAAATCATGTTGTTCCATTGTGGACTCACTTTTGTCTCTCATTTTCGCATATAAATCATCCCATTGTTGCCAAATCCTGGAAATCACCTTCTCCTTTTCTTCTTCTGTCAAAGCTTTGTCAATTTCATTCTGTATGTCAACAACTTGTTGAAAATCAAAACGTTGATAAGCATAACCATTTACTGTTACAAACATAGGACCACCGCCAACAAAGAAACTTTTCCGTTTCTTTCCTTTTGTAGAAGATTCCAGACCTTCAGTTAGATAGAGCTCATCAAATAACGGACTACAAGGATCAGGGATATTCTCTACGATCTGACGGCGAGCAAGAATCCGTGCTGGTGGAGTTGGTTCCCAAGTAACTTCGATGGGCTGTGGGGGAAGATTTGTGATAGAACGGGATTGTAACAACCAAAGTTTATTACCAGATATTGCCCATTCGATATCTTGAGGCACTCCATCGAAAAGTTGTTCTATATCTAGAGAAATTGATGTCATATCCTTGAGAGATTCTTCTGACAAAGATGACTGATTGCGCTCATCTTCAGAAACATCTCGAGTTTTTGTTCCTTGGTCCCCGTCGGGAATAATCTTTTGCGCCTTTGAGCCGATCATAATCTCTTTCACAGTAAATGTATTACGATCTATCACATAGGTGTCAGGTATTATTTGTCCACCAACAACGGCCTCACCCAATCCAAAACTAGAATTGATAATGATTTCTGACCTTTCACCATTTACTGGATTAGCTGTAAATAATATCCCCGATACATCCGAAGGTACCATAATTTGAACCACTACAGCCATAGCGACTACATCCTGTTCGATTCCCATTTGATGTCGGTAGCTGATCGCTCGTGGTGTCCAAAGTGATGCCCAACAATCGCGTATCGCTTTTATTAGTGCTTCATAACCACGAACATTCAAATATGTATCCTGTTGTCCGGCGAAGGATAAATCTGGTAGGTCTTCAGCATTGGCTGAAGAACGCACGGCTACTGCTGGATCTTGTCCATCTAGTGATGTATATGCTCTCCCTACTTGATTTTTTATCTCATTTGACATCTCCGCTCCCTTAATTAATTCTTGAATGCGCTTCGCAGCTGATTCGAACGATACAGTCAAACCAATGATTTCTGGCTTAGCGAGATTTATGATTTTTTTCTGTAAATCATTCTTTTCTATAAAATCCTTATATGCGGATGTCGTCAGGTAAAAGCCTGAAGGTACTGAAAACCCAGCAGAAGCCATCCTTGCTAATGACTTTCCTTTCCCACCAACTATTTCCAAGGAGATGTCCTTAGCGTCAATAGGTAGTATATATTTAAACATCATTTCTATCCTCAATTTGATTTATAGGTGAGTAAGTTATTTTAACAATTTTAAATTTACGATGTGCATTTAATGAGGTTACATCAAATATAAAACGTAAGCAAATCTCAGTAGTAATGATGAAACCTAAAATTTTTATTTTACACAAATCAATTATAAGATATTAGAAAAAACACAAGATTTTAGCAATATTTCTAATATGAGAGGAGATAAACCATGAATGAACTTGAAAAGTGGGAGTTCGGTTCTTTAGAGTGGTGTGAATTTGCGGCTAAAACCGGTGTAGAACTCATTAAACAAGCTAAATTAGATCTTAGTAAATACGAATGGGGATTTAGCGAGGAATATACGCATCTACCGAAGCGTCTCTTGGCTGGACGAAATAAAGTAGGTTGGCATTTTATGATCCATAATGGTGAGATCAGCGGAGGAGCGTCATTGCGGAAAGAATGCATAGAGCTTCCTGGATTTCATGTTGCAATCGAATGGGCACTAATAGCGCATGCCTCATCCTATATCTACGACCTTAAGGGACAAGCGAAACGGATGAGTGATGAAACAATATTACAGAGTAATCTGGAAAAGGAAGGTATACGTCCTAACAGAAATGTGTTTAAGAGTAAACCAATTTGGCCCCCAGGTCTTGGAGAAGCACTCATGGGCATTGATGGTGAGGGCCTTCATAATATTACCGCTAGACGACTTTTACATTCACCCGAAGTTAAGGACTTTCCTCAAACAGAATATGGCGTACCAATTTTTACTAAGATGACAGAAGAAGAAAAAACACGATTTTCTCAATTGTTAAAGCAATAATTGAGCTATATTTATTTTTAAAGAATTTTTCTGAATATTTGAAATTAGGATTCAATTTCTAAGAAGCATAATCAAAAACAAAATAGACTGAAAATTATGAAAATAGAAGATATAAAACGCGTTTTAATAGTAGGATCAGGGACTATGGGAGTCCAAATTGGTATTCAATCAGCAATTAATGGATACTATGTTAATATCTTTATAAGAAATCCCGCGAAAAACGATATAGTGTGGGATGACATACAAAAGCGAACGAATTTGATTGTAAGTGAACAAGTAATTAGCCGGGAAGAAGCTGATCAGATGCTGAAGAGAATATATACTACAAACGATCCCGCAGATGCAGCAAAAGATGCAGATTTACTTTCAGAATCTATACCAGAAATAGTTTCCCTAAAAAGAGAAATATTTGAGAGATTTAATAAACTATGCCCTAAACATACGATATTTACTACAAATACATCTATGCTTCTACCATCGCGGTTAGCTGAAAGCACAGGACGCCCTGAAAGATTTTTAGCCCTTCACTTCAATACCCCTGTATATGTTACTAAAACTGCAGATATCATGGGACACCCTGGTACGGCAAAAGAATTCCTTGATTTGACAATTGAATTTAGCAGGAAAATTGGAATGTTACCAATCGTTCTTGATAAAGAGCAATCGGGTTATATAACTAATTCACTATTCGTGGCATTGAGAATGAAAGCACTTGAATTAGCAGTAAATGGTGTTGCTACTCCTCGGCAAATAGATAAATCTTGGATGAGCACTATGAAAATGAGGATTGGAATCTTTGGGATTATAGATAGTATAGGTTTAGATGTAGGATTTGAGTTACTAGAACAATATGTCCTAAAATCGGGGGATAAACAAGCAAAAGCAATATATGAGTATCTTAAAACTAAATTCATTGATAAAGGGCATCTCGGGATGAAGACTGGTCAAGGTTTTTATAAATACCCTAATCC
>JAEOSY010000264.1 GCA_016840125.1 Candidatus Helarchaeota archaeon
GAAATGAGTAATTGGCTATCAAACTACGCCTAATCCAAAGAACTATTTGCATGGGTTTTAGGGAATTAAGCTTCCATAACAACTATTTATTTTATGTCGAATGTAAAGAACTTGACTGATCTTAAGATCGCACGGCAAAAACAACAAGTTTATATATGGGGATTCTCATTTTGATCAACTTTAAATATGAGAATTTTTCAAATTCCCCAAGTTTAAATATGAGGAAGAACTTTCTTTAATCGATCCACAAAAAGGGGTTGATCTGAAAAATGACAAATTTAGAAGCTATTCGAAAGTTCGCCTCCCAAGTTTACAATATGGAAGGGCTGGATATTGGAAACCCAGTCTTCTTAGAGGAGAATTCATTTCTACCTATCATAAAAGAAATTACCCCCAAAGAGGAACGAGATTATCTGACCTTTTCGGAAGCACTTGATGATAAAGTATGTAATTGTATTGATAAAGGGACTGAAGTTGCTCATATCCTTTTTACAAACCAAGGCGAAATCCCTATCCTTATCGAAGAAGGTGAAATTTTTTTAGGAAAAGGAACACAAGACCGTATTTCTGTAGGTACAATTATGGTTCAACCAGGTGATACAGTTGAGATCCCAGTCAAATGTGTTCATGCACCTCACCACCTCACTTCTGGGGCTGCATTCGGCTACGGAGGTAAATGTAGTCGTGAGATGCTTACTGAATTGCGAACTATGAAAGCTGGACATGCTCATCGGAGTATGCCAGTCTCAACTATTAGCCAAGGTCGTGTTTGGAACAAGGTAGCAGGGGAAACGGTTATGGAAGACTCTGTTTCTGATCAGACACAATATACACAAGCTGTTAATGCTAGGCGTAAGAGAGTAAAAGAGCATAGCGCGAAATTGAAGTTCCCCAAGAACACTGTAGGAGTAATTGTAATAGATCCAGATGGGAACGTGAAAGGATTAGAAATCCATCGCTCACCACGTAATTTTGAAGTTCGCAAGGATGGTATCCTTGAATCCTTGGAGACTAATCTCTCTTGGGAAAAAACTGGAAAAGGACCATACCCAAAAGCTAAAGCTAAAGTTAAAACCTTATTTAAAAACCTTTCAGAGATGAAAGAAGGGAAAGAAGCCTTAAAACAAATAGAAGTTGATGGGATAGTACTTAATGTAGCTGGGATTGCAGGTGAAGTTCTCACATCTAAATTCTATTCTGCCGTCTGTCCTGAGTGCGGAGCACCCAAACCCAGAAAAAAAGTCTGTCCTGCATGTAATTCTGAAGAAGAAGCCTCTGATGAACTAGCTTTCATGAGTATGGCCTAAAACTTTTTTTTTTTGCCTTTTTTTTTGCCTTTTTTAAAAGACTTAACTAATCGTTGTTTAATTTTCCCATAAAGTCGAATTCTATCTAGTGCTGTAATTAGATCATGTAACATATCATCTTCCTCTTCAAAATATATGATATGTAAATTCCGTGCCAAAACGACCATACCCTCGATTAAAGGAGTCCAATGCTTCTGAAATTCTTCTTCGCTTCTTGTTATAAGAATAATATCTCGGCGAAATGCGGTTGCCCATCCAAGTTCTATAAAAATCCCCGTAGAAGGTTCTATATCCAAAAGAATAACCAGTACATCAGCGGAAATTACATCGCTATAATCAAATTCAACCATTTCTCTGGAAGATAATTTTTTCCTTCCCCAATCCTCGCGCTCAAATGCATTTTTTACTATATACCCCCTCTCCCGCATTTCTTGTATCATGGCTCTCAATAGATTGCGATAATTCACTTCAATTACGACTTTAGTCTCTGCGGATTTATCCGGAACTAGCTTGTTTGTGAAAGGGGCTGCAAGAAAGATGGTAAGCTCTCTTGTAGAAAGTCGGGGGAAATAGAATTTCCAATTTATACCATAATCGAGAATCATATTTCCAATAATTGTAAACAATAACACCCTAACTCCTATTATATTTGGGTCACTTAAGGCGAGGTCTCGAAGAAAAAATAACACGACAAGCGTGATAACATTTACAATCGTCCATTTCATCTCTGCAAACTTGAGATGAAACTTAGCGCTTGCTATTGCAAGTAATATGAACCACAGAATATCTACGATGAACAAAATAATGAACAAATCATAGATATTATTAAAGAGTATAGAGTAAAAACTCATGAAACCGAATATGATACACTGGAGAAATATGAAAAAGAAGTCTAAGGCGAGCTCGAATCCCGTCCGCTTTTCTTCGATTATCCTTTCACGCGAATAATCTTCACTTAAGTGGCGGACATTACCATGATAAAATCTGATCAGCGTGGAGATTACAATGAAGAATAACGCATATTGGATGAGATCAAAAGTAAGTCTTAAAGATCCAGTTCCTATATCGATAATAAACCAATAGATCGTATTAGTGAATGCAAGTCCAACTATGATGATAATAATGTCTTTAAGCAAATTCATAGAATGCTCAAGACGTTCTATTTCCCTCGATATTGGTGGCGTTGCCATCTTTTTTTAACCTCCAAATAAATATAATTCCGCTTTATTCTATAATGAAGGAGGAACTTTAACTTTTTCAAACAATTTTATTCAAAAAATCTTTTATAAAACCTATTCCATAAACAATGTCAAAATTCAACTACTTCTAGGTGTTTTGAGATGGGAAAACTGAAAAAAATGTCTTTTTTAAGCATTATAATAGTGATCTTAATTACTTCGATGTTCTGTATTGTTCAAAACCTACCTGAAAATGATAATATTACCCTATTGGATAAGGATCTCACAAAAGATTCATCCGATTCCTTTTCAAACATCGAAAATACTATCGGATTTATTATGGACCGATTGATGAAGATTCGTAATTCAGAGGATTTTCAAGTAACTGATGAATTGACCTCTGAAACTTTCAATTTAGAGGCATCGGCCGGGGAGGAATCAGTGAAAATTGATGAATCCTATGAAGTAAAAAATATCATAAATCCGCATCCAACCAATCAAACATCAACCACCCAAACAATGTCACCTATGAATCGGACGAATATCGAGGTTATAATGGGTTTCACGTATCAACTCATTTATTATAAGTGGGAAATTTCATGGGAATTAGAGCTTTTTGGCTATAAAATAGCGTATGCATACTTCGGTATTGAAATTGATATCGGAGCTGGTATAAGATTTCCAATCAATGTCAGTATAGATTTTCCTACCAATATCTCTGTCGCAGAGTTATCTTCAGTCAATGTTTCATTGCAGACCCTAGATTTACCTAATTATAATGAAACCTATTTTCATTTTGTTGCACGAATATATGCAGGTATCTCTGCGTTTGGACTTGACGGCGAATGGAGTATTGGACCCGATTACCGTGAAGATAGAAGCTATGAGACCCCTCTTGGACCCGCTCAATTTGTAGATTTGGGTGAGATAAGCATTCCACTACTTGAAATACTGGGGAAATTAAGTATCCCAACAATTTCTCAGGTTGCCGCTACTATCGCTCAATGGGTTGCAGATATATTAGTTAAATTAAGGTTTAGCGTGGGATCAGACCTACTCACCATGCAAGCGAAAATTTTTGGCAACGACACCCACTTTGATAGTGATACTGGACCAACTTCAAAAACCTTAAATTTTACTCAATCGGAAACCAAGAATTTATTTATTTACGCAGAAAATCCTGGTCCCCTAAGACTGGAATTGAGTGATTTTAGATATCATCTAGATAAACTAGAAATTACTATACTTCTAGGGTTAACATGGAAATCGGTCTTCGCCTATTTATTTGATGATATGGAATGGGAAATTTATAGCTATATCATCCCATTGGGGAATTTTATTGTTTTTGAATCACCTAATACTGCTACGATCCACATAAACGCGACATCCGTTCCCCCCGTTGAAATTTATGATGTGGATATGGTCTATATCAGCTCAATGGAAATAATTGAACTTGAAAAAGAGATTGCAGAATTTTTTATTGTTCTCGATAACAATGGGCAAAATATTGAACACGACACTTATGATATTGAAGTAACAGGTGTTGATCCTTCATGGGTTATTCACCCACCTGACATAACCATAATCCAGGGGGGTAGTGGTTATTTCACGCTAAAAATCGATCCCCCGCGTGAATCTGACTCATCAGCGGGTATACACCCCTTCACAGTCACTGCGATAAGTCGTGGAGATCCAGCGAAGAATGATTCGATCACGGGGGTTCTTAATATCATACCCTATTATGAGGCTCTTGTTGAGAAGACGTCTTTATTCGATTGGGGAATAATCAATGTCACACCCGAAATTCAGGCCAACTTATCGTTTTCCATTACTAATATCGGTAATAATGCGGAGAACTTTTCTCTATCAATGATAGCTGAGGGTCTAAATTCTTCGATCTTCGACGTACCTGCGGTTGTTACCCTCGCACCCGGTGAATTAATCAACATACAACCAAATATCACGGTGCCTAAATCCCCCGACTTTCCAGCTCTTCGATATTCTGTTAAATTACTTGCACAGAGTGAGAAGAATCAACTTGTAATCGCCTATGATACCGTGCAGATGAACATCCTCCCTTATAAGAACTTAAGCATCAGTATTACCGAAAACACCATTCCCACTACAATCTTACCTGGGTCAGTGCTGACCTATGATGTCCACGTTGAAAACAACGGAAATTTCAACGACACCATTGGTCTATCTGTCCTTGGGCTGACAACCGAATTCTATGATTTTGATATCGAGAATCAGATCCTCTTTCCTGGTCAAATCTTAGATACCATTCTAACAATTACAATTCCTGAGACCGCCATCAGTGGTGAAACACTGAATTTGAAATTTATTGCCCAGTTCGCGAGCAATGAAAGTATCAAAATCGAGTCCACCTTCGTGATTAATACCGCCCCTAACTATTGGCCCCTAATTATAACGCTCATTGTTGTGGGGATAGTTGCTGCTGGCACACCTTTGTATTATAGAGGAATGAAGGAGCAGGTGATCCCCTACATAAAACGCAAACGCGATGCCCGTATTGTTCGAAAATACCGACAGCGCCCCGATGAGGTTAAGATGACAATCGATTATTGCATCTACTGCTCATCCAAACTATCCGATGTAGATAAAAAGCTTTTAAATTCAGACCGTAATACCCTCTGTGAAGAGTGTGGCAAGGTTCTTACTCCCGCCCATCTTGTGGTTTGGGTGCCCAAACAGAAGTCTATCGATGAAGTCGTTTCAGGCAAGATGCAGAAAGTAATTAAAAAAGAAGAACGAAAACGAAAAAAACAGGCGGTTAAGGAAGAAGAACTCCGCCGAAAGAAACAAACCGATGCCCAAATTAAACGCTATAAGGAAAAGCTGAAAACGGCCCCATTACCACCGCTGACTATGGAATCATGTCCATTTTGCTTCAAACATCTTGGCGAACTTGACACACGCCTCCTCAAGAAGGGTGAGAATACTTGGTGTCCCCACTGCAAGAAATTTATTGAACCAAAGGAATACC
>JAEOSY010000265.1 GCA_016840125.1 Candidatus Helarchaeota archaeon
CAGATATCTCAGTTTTCAGTCTTCATCCGCGGAAATTCATCACCACTGGTGAAGGAGGTATTGTCACGAGCAATAATTCTGATTGGGTTGAGTGGATGAAGTCTTACAAACGTTTCGGGGTGGAGGATATTCAGGCGAGAGTGGGAAGTAGATTTGAACGGATAGGTACCAATTATAAGCTGAGTAACATACAGGCAGCTGTTGGCCTTGTGCAAATGAAATATATCTCGGAACTATTAAACAAACGTCAGTTGCTCGTTAAGAACTATGTAAATTTACTTAAGGACAATAGTGACGTTGGTTTTCAACAAGTCAGTCAATTCGGTACGCATTCTTATCAATCTTTTTGCATATTCATCAAAGATAGAGATACTGTATTACACAACATGCGAGAGCAAGGGATTGAAGTACAAATTGGGACTTTTTCCTTACATATGCATAAGGCCTTCAATGAAAACCCAAATTGTCATATTAATGGAGACATGAAAGGAAGTAAGTATGCCTTCGAACACTGCCTGACCTTACCACTTTATCATGACCTCAGTATTGATGATCAGGAGCATGTAGTTGAAAAACTCGTCGAAATTATCCTCTGATAGGATATAGTTCATGTCCGCTTTAGAAAGGCTTGGGATAGACAGGCATAGGGCACTGTCTGACGAAAGCTGTTCACCAGAGCAAAGGCAAACTGCGGATTGTTTTGCTTTCAAATGGTCAAAGCGCGATACGTATGATTCTGAGAGCATGAAAAATCTGAGCAAGAACTGGTTGATTGAGCGCTACTGCGGAGGCAATATTGACAAATTGACTGAGTGGCTGGAGGGTGAAAGAAAAATCATTTTAGATGCAGGTTGTGGTTCTGGGTATTCAGCCATGCTTTTCTTTGGCGACCATTTGAAGAACCATGATTATCTGGGGGTTGACATTTCGTCCGCAGTCAACGTTGCCCAATGTCGATTTGAGGAGATGGGCTATCCAGGCGACTTTATCCAATGGGATCTTGTGGACGTACCTATACCAGATGCTTCCGTGGATTTAATTTTTGCAGAAGGGGTTTTGCACCACACAGAGTCAGTGGAAGAGAGTTTAAAGTATCTTGCGAAGAAGCTAAAGGACGGTGGTAGGTTTCTCTTTTATGTATATGCAAAAAAATCGATTGTTCGTGAGTTCACCGATGATTTAATAAGAAAAAGAATCCAAGATTTGAGTGATGAGCAAGCTTGGCAAGCTCTGATGCCATTAACCAAACTAGGACGCGTTTTAGGAGATATGGAAGTCGAGATAGAAGTGCCGGAGGATATTCCATTATTGGATATTGAAGAAGGTAAGATTGATCTGCAGCGTTTCTTTTATTGGCACATCTGCAAACTCTTTTATGCTTCGGATCTAACATTGGAAGAAATGAACCATATTAACTTTGACTGGTTTCGACCTCTGCATTGCCATCGTCACACGCCAGAAGAGGTAAGAGACTTCTGTGTTCGAGCAGAATTGACCATAGAGCATATGGACGTGCAGAGATCCGGAGTCACGGTGGTTGCGCTGAAGGAATAGGTGGTGGTTGAGGAAGTATTTGAGCTAAATTGGACGTATCAGCAGAAACAAAACAAGTTCTCAAGAAAATTATTTGGAACCAAAGAACCTTACAGGGGGGTGGATAAGTCATCATCTGTCTATCACCCCGCAGTAGAGAAAACTCACACACACTTCATTTATTGCCCTAGCCAGTCCTTCTTGGCCTCTTGATAACGTCGATCACACAATATTTTATTTCCTGGGTTTGGCAGCGATGTCATGATAGTTCTCACTCAATATGAATGATCGGATACTTACTTTGAGTCAGATTAACATCTTGGCTTAAACGGACAAGAGAAAACGGTGAAGTAGGGGAGATTCCCACTATGCATCCACCAGTATTTGACGAGTCATTCTTGAAAGAGAATTCCGAGCTTGATGAAAAACAGATAAGGGAGATTGAACAAATCTACTCGAAAATCAGCGAGCTGTATTCTGTGTTGAGAGAAAAAATGATGGGACAGTGGAATCGCTGCGTCCCGCTGAATGACCTTTTTACAGATCGTTGGGAAAAGGCGCGTTATCTAGGCTTTGGAGAAGGCTCAAGTATCTATGATTCAAGCCTCGTTCTGGGAGATGTTACGGTAGGGGAGAACACATGGATCGGGCCATTCACTGTCCTTGATGGATCGGGTGGACTTGAAATAGGCTCTTTTTGTTCAGTATCAGCTGGAGTGCAAATTTATACTCATGACACCGTAAGGTGGGCCTTATCAGGAGGGAAGGAAGAGCCAGAAAGATTGCCTACAAGAATTGGTTCGAGATGCTACCTTGGGCCTAACTCTATTATCGCTAAGGGCGTTACCATTGGTGATGGATGCATTGTCGGAGCCAATAGCTTGGTTTTAGAAGATATTCCGCCAAATAGCAAAGCAGTTGGCACTCCATGCAAGGTAGTTGGGAAGGTAGATTAGAAACCTAAAGAATAGATGGGGTGGTCCATTGTGGGAGAACCTAATGTGAGCCATCTGATATGACGAGAAAATTATGGTAAAGAAAACTCTCTATTCAATTATAGACAATATCGAACTGATTCGTGAAATGGCATTTCGCGAGCTCAAGGGGGCCACAAAAGGGGCATTTCTCGGCCTATTTTGGATAATTATAAGTCCTTTAATCCAGGTCGTTGTTTATGTGGTGGTGGTGTCTTTTGTTTTTAGAATGAGGTTAGGAGAGGGCTCGGGTTATTTCGACTACGCCATATATGTACTCTCAGGAATGATTCCATGGCAGTTAATGACTAAATCACTTAGCGATGCCCCATCACTTATTAGAAGCCGTATGGCGCTTGTAAAAGAGGTCATTTATCCAATTGAAACGCTACCTGTTAGCAGTTTGATTATGAGCTCAGTTGGACCCTTGATCGCCTTTATTCTGTTTTTTGTAATCTCAGCCATTTCAGGAAAATTGACTTGGAGTTTCTTAATTCTTCCGGTTCCTTTCCTTTTATTGGGTATTTTTCTCACAGGCTTTGGGTGGATTTTCTCAATTGCAGGTATATTGATTAAGGATTTAAGAGAGATAGTGAGTGTTATATTGGCATTGGTAGTATATATTTCACCTGTGATTGCCAGTGAAGCTATGGTTGGCGAAGCGATATGGAAGTTAATTTTGCTAAATCCCCTTGCACATGTCGTAATTTGTTTTAGGGATGTTTACAATTCTACTTTCCATGGCACGAGTTGGTTAATCTTTACAGGAATGAGTTTTTCTGCATTTGTAATTGGTATTGTGATTATTACAAAAACGAAAGTGTTGATTAACGAATATATCTGAGGGTTAGCTATCAATGACTGACACAGCAATCGAAATACAAAATGTTTCAAAGCGGTTCAAACTTTATCACAATCCAATCACTGGACCGATAAAGGAGTTGATCTCCTTTTGGGACAGGAAAAAGTATTATAAAGAATTCATGGCGGTGAAAGACGTGTCGATTAAAATCAAAAAGGGTGAAATTGTTGGGATAATTGGCCCCAATGGAGCAGGCAAGTCAACTCTGTTAAAAATGATTGCAGGCTTACTGCCGGTGGATTATGGAAATATTAGCGTTCATGGAAAAGTAACCGCATTGTTAGCTTTAGGGGTTGGTGTTCATCCTGAATTTACGGGGCGAGAAAATGTATATTATGGTGGAATGCTGCTGGGAATGTCAAGGGAAGAGGTTCTGGCAAAGACTGCTGAAATAATAGAGTTTTCTGAACTTGGAGAGTTTATCGACAGTCCTTTTCGTACGTATTCTTCTGGGATGAAGGCCAGACTTCTTTTCGCAATTTCAATGAGCATTAATCCCGACATTCTTATCGTCGATGAGGCATTGGCAACTGGCGATACTTATTTCGTGCGGAAATGTTCTCAACGCATCCAAGAAATTTGCGAAAGTGGCGCCACAATATTATTTGTTTCACATAATTTGAGACAAATTGAAGAACTTTGTAGAAGAGCTTTTCTGATGATAGAAGGACGAATCGTCGCTGAGGATACACCATCTAAGGTCATCGCAATATACTATAACTGGAATTTTGATAAGGAGATGAAGGATAAGATTATCGTTGATCAGCAAGAATTGCAGATACTAAATGGAACTGGTGAGGTGCAATTAAAAGAAGTCTATTTAAGAGACGTAAGTGGAGAAATTACGACCGGATTTTACACCGGCGAAAAAATGCAGATTAGTCTTGAATATATTAATAATACCAATAGGCAGTTATCAGTTGATCTATTTTTGGGCTTTTTATTAGCAAAAGATTCCACCTATGTGGGTGAAATCAATACGGTAAATTATGTTGAAACATATGGAGATGTGCCGAAAAGAGAGAAAATTCAGCTTAATAAAGAAGGGTGCATCGAGTTAATATTAGAATCATTATTATTGTTTAATAACCATTACTCATTATGGATTATTATATTTGACCACGATGATAATAGAATTTACTGTGAATATAAAGCGGTTAAAGCTTTTTTTGTGGGTAACAAGAGGGAAACTATCAGTAGGGCAAACTATTTTTGGCATCCCTGCAAAATTATTAGCCAGGAAGGTGATTTAGATTAGGTGGCAACGAAGAGGAATAAAAAGCAGAATATCGTATTACTCTTTCAAATCTATCCTGTGTGGCGTGGCCCAGAATCAGACAGAAGAGTACCCTTAGGAATGTTGTACTTGGGGAGCTCGTTGAAAAAAGGTGGATTTCATGTAGAAGTTTATCATGTAGAAGAAAAGGATGTGGATAAAGTATTAAATGAGGTCGATTTTTCGGGCGTGCTCTTTGTCGGGGTATGCTCAATCATGACCGGCTTTTCATTACGATGTGCAATAGACTTTTCTAAAAAGCTTAAGCTACTGCATCCTAAGCTTGCAGTTGTGTGGGGAGGGTCTCAACCATCCGCAATTCCGAACAGTTGTCTTGAAAATGATTTCGTTGACGCGGTTGGAATAGGAGAAGGTGATGATCTCATTGTTGATATAGCGAAAATGTATGATGGGAGGATGGACGCTCAGGATGTAAAAGGTCTAGCCTATAAAGATAGAAGTGGGAAGATAATAGTAAATAAAAAAAGAGATTTTATTAAAAATCTTGATAACTACTATGCTGATTATTCATTGATTGATTTAAATACGTACATATTTAATGGAACCATTAGCGGACTTATTATGTCTTCAAGGGGCTGTCCATTTTCATGTGCTTTCTGCTACAACCAATACTTTAACAAAAGAAGATGGCGATGTCACAGTACGGAGTATGTTTTAGCTGAAATTAAAAAACTACTCTCAACATACAGTTTTTATAGGATTTCTTTTTCAGACGATAATTTCTTTGTTGATAATAAACGAGCAATCAAAATACTAAAAGATCTTCATCAAGTCAAAATTAGAACTTTTGGAGTGGATATAAAGGTAAATAATATAACGATTGATGACATCAAAGAAATGGGTTTTTGCCAAGTAGAATCTGTTTTTTTTGGCACCGAAACTCTTAATAAAAGACTTATGAGTCTTATAAATAAGAAACAAAATAATGAGATGGTTATTAATACGCTGTCTAATTTTGCCAAATATGCAAGTGATATTGCTGTCCAAACAGAAATTCTAATGGCATTGCCATTTGAAACGAAGAATGAGCTTAGGAATGACATTAATGAGGGGCTGGAATTGTATAAGTATAATAAAAATTTGTCTGTATATTTTGGTGTGCTTTTTCCATTACCTGAAACTGAAATGATGAATTACGCAAATAGAAACGGTTTTAGTCCTAGTACGGTATATGATTATGCGCAGATTGATTTGAATACGGCTTGGTCGATTTGTGATAAATGGGTACCGTTTGAGTTAAGCAAGAAAGGGATGAACTGCCTTAGATTAACTGAAAAGTATTCTGCTCTACTTTACTGTGATCGGAGATTTAGAAAGCTCGGAATATTGGCGAAGATAAGAAAGGTAAAGTCATTTCTGATTTTTCAGTTGGCTAAATTTAGAGTGCGGCATTGGCTATTCACCTTCCATAGGGTGGACTTCTATCTAGCGAGGCATCCAATAATATTCGGAAATGGGGTAACAGGGTATATAATTGATAGGTTAAGGCAGGTGTATCGTCGATATTTAAAAAGTGTTGATTCTCGCGTTCGTTATCGAAATTTTGGCTTCCTGCCAAGCAATTCAATAAAAGGGAATATATATGGTAAAACTTTTGGATTTCCTAATCTCGTTAAGCGGCTTCAAGCGAAAGATATTATTACTGCACTGGGAATAAGACCAAGTGATTTGGTTTTGGACTTCGGTTGCGGCGCTGGGTACTTTACTGTTGAGCTGGCAAAGCTAGGTAAAAGGGCATTTGGAATGGATATTAATAGCTATGTTAGGCAGATACAAATACCTTCTGATTTTAGTGAGAAATTAAAATTTATACAGGCGTCCGGTACACGTCTACCCTTCAGAGAGTGTGTCTTCGATCGAATTCTTGCTAGCGAAATTTTACCCATGATTGAGGATCCGCGTTTTTTTTTAGCTGAGATGAAGCGGGTGTTGAAAGCTGGAGGCAAACTTGTGGTGTCAAATGGAGGAGGTCATCCTGCGATTAAGAAGGCTTATGAGAGAAGCGGATTTCTTATCGCGAGGCTGAAAAAGAGATTTCCTGATAGGATGCCAGCGTCCTACAATGAATACTGTCGTATTTTGCAGGAGTCCTTCGGAACAGCTCAAAAGACATTTTTCGAAGA
>JAEOSY010000266.1 GCA_016840125.1 Candidatus Helarchaeota archaeon
AACCGCGCGAAGTGAAATCCCTCCTGTTCATTGATACAAATGAACGGAGTGTCGACTTCCTATTGGTGAATGAAACCAGCGCCCAAATTAGCTCGCTGGATACATCCCAACTTTCGACTACCCATTTCACCTATTCCATCAAACGCCGTACTATCGCCCAAAGGATCGCTCAGGACTCGAAGTATCAACCCCAAAAACGTAAGGCACTCCTCGATAAGTACGGAAAGCGGGAACGGCAGAAGACTGCCAATATCATGCACACCGTTACCAATGAGATCGCCGATTTGGTTGAAGCGAACAACGCTTTAGTCGTCCTCGAAGACTTAACGGACATCCGCCAATCATTAGCGCGCCAAAAGAACCTGAAACCCCGCCAGCAGAAGAAATCCAAGCGAATGCGACGGCGCTTGAACCGCTGGAATTTTCGGCAATTTCAAACCTTTTTAGAGTATAAGGTCAAAGCGACGGGGCATCCCGTCCACTACATCAACCCTCGATATACCTCCCAAATCTGTTTACAATGTGGCAAGCGTACGAAGAGTTGGGGGCAGACCTTTACCTGCAAGCACTGCGGGTTTACCATAGGTCGCCACGTCCTCGCCACGCTGAATATCGGGGAGGTCTTTCTGAAAACTCAGAATGTAGCGAGAGCCGATCCCGCTGAAAGGTCTCGGATGACGATAATGGAGCGAGCAGTTCGTAACTGCAAGGACACCATTATCCGAGAGGCAAGTCAAGATCACAAAATTATTGGAATGTATCCACTTTTATCTACTTGACAGATCGGAAGGAAATTTAATTCGAAAACCGAGCAAAAATTGAACTAATCCAAGATATGATAATCCTTCCGGCACAGTAGCAAACGTTTTAAATTCCCATGTAAGTCCTTCAAAATCTCGGAAAGCCTGTATAAACATATTAAGATATTTTAAGGCTTTACCCAAATCAGCTTCTTTTACCTCGTCAATATTAATCACAAGCACTCCATCAAGTGTGTCCCTGGTTGCTGCTGGAACCAGTCGTTTGACATAGTCTGGCACGGGGTTCTTTTGCATGGCTTCTAAATACTTTTCAGCGACCTTTACTGCTACAGTAGGTGGATATTTCACAAACGAAAAAATATATGGCATAAATCCTCACCTCTTTTGGGTTTTTAAAAAAAAAAAACTTGGAATTGAAATCCAGAACTTTTTTTTTTCTTGAAACTTTTAAGTCTTATGATGTTAGTATTTCAAGAAGATATTAAAAGTAGAAGAGGTTCTGAAGATTTTCCAACGTTATATTAAGTTTATGGAACAAACTATCTTATTTAAAACAAATTCTGATACTATTTTGGAATATACTCTAATTGAATATGGCAAATATTGTTCTTCGGATTCAAATCAAATATTTGCTTCTTATCAACCTGTGGAATCCACAGAATTTGAAAAATTGAAATTTCCCCCTGATGGAAAAGTAGTGTGGGAAAAAAATAATGGGCGCGTTTCCTATAAAAAAGGAATATATTATGGAATTTACGATAACGGGCTAGTTAAAGGAATATATGATGCTGAAAAAAACACAATAATCAACCTAGTACGAGATCAGTCTCATTATTTTAACATCTGCGTTGGAGTAATCGATTATCTCTTTGCTAAAGCATTATTCCGACACAATATCTTTCGAGTTCATGCAGCAGGAGTATCAAAAGGCAATAACGTTCTGTTGATTTGTGGTGCTAAAGGCGTAGGAAAGACAACGCTTCTAATGAAATTCCTTCGAAATGGATATAGTTTTGTAGCAGATGATTCAATTTTCGTACAATTCCTAGATAATGAACTGATTTGCTACCCTTTTCCTAAAACAATCAAAATTAACCTTGGAGATATCAATAAGTTTCAAAAAATCTATCAAAACCTAACCTTCAAAACGATTTTAACCTCAGACGGGACAAAAAGAGCGGTAATAAACCCCCAGGAAAATAAAATACCTATTAGGACCCAGAAAAGTAAAATCACGCAAATTATTGTTCCTTCTCTTTCAAAAACAACTGATTCTAAAGATGATATCATTCAACCCTCTGATCCATCCTCAGAATTTTGCGTAGTTGATGTTCTAAAGAGGAAGTTCAGCTTTGATCTCCTTAAACCCTCATTTCGAGGTGAAGGTTTATTGAATATTGATTACATCGAGGATCCTGAAATCACAGCCAAACAAGATCAACTATGTAAACAAACACTCCAAAACTATGAATTAAAATTCTTCAAAATTGGACCGGATATAGAAGATATTAACATAGAAGATTACTTTCCCTTATCTAATGTCATATAAATGCTGTGAAATTTACCTAAAATGCATTTTGATTTTTATATCGGGATATTAACACCAAAAATTGCCGCAATCTAAAAAAATAATCGAAAAAAAACAAAAATTTTAAATAGTCACAATGTGTTACTAAATGTTAGTAATAATTGTGTGTTATTTTAATATCCCATTTGCAACAAATTGTAAGGTGTATTGAGTTTGGAAGAGCGTTATATTCGGCAGCTTCGGAAGTTATTGGATATATTAGGGAATGCGACTCGCTGTCGAATCTTGGAACTCTTGAATGACCGTCCTCGGTTTATTAGCGAAATTTCGCGTGAATTAGAAGTGGGTCAACAAGCAATTCTCCGCCATCTAGCAGAATTAGAAGACTTTGGTCTACTAACTTCTTTTCAAGAAGAAGAAGATGAAGAGAGGAAACGAAAGGGTCGCAAACGGAAATATTATGATATATCTCCCACAGCCAACTATAGAATGTTTATTAGCATTGATAAAAATGATTTAATCTTTGATTTGCGAACCACGGAAAGGGCTGAATACTTCGAAAAATTAGATAAAATCGAAGCCCTAATTGAAAATGCAAAACGATTACCTTTTGGCTTTCCAAAATTAAAAACCCTTCAACTGCTTATGAATCAATTGGAAGAGGAGATTGCCACCTTAAATGAGGCACGGTCTCATGCAATTCGCCTCTTGGCGAAAATAAGGACTGAATTTGAATGAAAATGAGGTTTTAGGTGAATAATTTTGCCAGATAACCATTATGATGATGAAGAAAACGAGGAAGAAGAATTTCCGCTCAAGAAGAACGACAAGAAAAAAGATAAAATTATTTGGTCAAAGGGCCCTAACTGGAATGAAATTTTTGGGTCTGATATTTTCAAAAATATTAATGTAAAAGATATTGAAAAGATGATAGAGCAATTTATGGATCAATTTCATTTATCAAATGATAAAGATTCATCGAAGGGACCTGTAGTTTGGGGCTTTTCAATGAGTTTAGGTCCGGATAAAAAGCCAATCATTCGACAATTTGGAAATTTAGATCCCAAACAAAAAAAGAAATTAATTAAAACCGAACGTGAACCTTTAATCGATCTAATCGAAGAAGAAAAGGAAATAACTATTATTGCTGAAATTCCTGGGGTGACTAACTCCGATATTAGGTTGAAAACTACAGAAACTACGCTTAAACTTACAGTTGATACTTCCAAGCGTAAGTATAAAAAGGAAATTCTCCTTCCGAGCGCGATTGATCCAGATAGTGCGAATGCACGCTACAAAAATGGGATTTTAGAAATAAAATTAGAGAAGCGAAGTTCCTCAGAAAAGGGTACTTCAATTCATGTAGATTAAATATAATTGATTATAATAGATGATAGTAGATGAGTGAAGAAATTACACTGAGAGTTACCGATATCGAAAAAAAATGGGCTTATCGCGGTCGCGTGCGGATAAATCCAAAAATAATGCAAAAAATGGGATTAAAAACCGGGGACATAGTAAAAATTTCGGGGAAGAAAAGCACCTCTGCTATTGTTATCCCTGTTTCCCGAGACATTCGTGAAAATCTTATTCAAATGGATGGCCTAGTTAGAAATAATTCAGGTACCGGTGTTGGTGACACAGTAAAAGTAGAAAAAATCATAGTCTCACCTGCCAATAAGGTTGTTCTCGCGCCAACGGAGGAAGGTATTCGCATTTGGTCTAGCAGCGAGGCATTAAGGAATACTCTTATGAACCGCCCCGTTAAGACTGGTGACCTCCTAAGCGTTCTGGGTGAAAGTAAAAATACTGTAAACCCTATGGGTATGCTTTTAGGAAGACCTCCCCATTCCTCCCCAACGCTTGGTGAAATACGACTTGTTGTAATAAATACAAATCCATCAGGAATCGTACAGATTAAGAATAGGACTTTCATTGAAGTCTCTAAAGAAGTCGCACCTGTTGCGGGAGGAATGCCACTTGTTACCTATGAGGATATTGGGGGCTTAGATGATGCGATTCAGCGAATTAGAGAGATGGTTGAGCTTCCTTCAAAATTTCCGGAACTTTTTTCAACTCTAGGAATCGATCCCCCAAAAGGCATCCTCCTTCATGGTCCGCCAGGATGTGGGAAAACTCTTCTTGCAAAGGCAGTGGCCAATGAATCTGAAGCAACTTTTATAACTCTTAATGGACCCGAGATTATGTCCAAGTTTTACGGTCAATCAGAGGAACGATTGCGTGATATATTCCGCGATGCCGAAAAAAAAGCCCCAAGTATCATATTTATAGATGAAATTGATAGTATTGCCCCGAAACGTGAGGAAGTCACCGGGGAAGTAGAACGACGAGTCGTAGCTCAGTTGTTAGCCTTAATGGATGGCATGAAAGGAAGAGGACGCGTTATCATAATAGGTGCTACTAATCGTCCAAATGCGCTTGATCCTGCGTTACGCCGCCCAGGGCGATTTGATCGTGAAATAGAGATAGGGATACCTGATAAACGCGGTCGCAAGGAAATCTTACAAATTCATACTCGTGGTATGCCGTTGGAAGAAGACGTTGATCTCGAACAAACTGCAAATCATCTTCATGGGTTTGTGGGTGCAGATATTGCAGCTTTGACAAGGGAAGCCGCAATGAATACATTACGAAAGGTCCTCCCTGAAATCAATTTAGAGGAAAAAGTAATTTCTGATGAAATACTTAAAAAATTACTCGTTACCAAAGATGATTTTCAGCAAGCCACCCAAATGATTGAGCCATCAGCTATGCGTGAAGTATTAATGGAAATACCTGATGTTAAATGGAGTGAAGTCGGAGGCTTGCATGATATTAAACGGAAACTCAAGGAAGCCGTAGAATGGCCATTAAAATATCCTGATTTATTTACAAAAGTTGGTATTCGTCCTCCTTCTGGGCTCCTATTGTATGGTCCTCCTGGGTGTGGAAAAACACTTCTCGCAAAAGCAGTCGCGACAGAAAGTGAAGCTAATTTTATTTCAATAAAAGGACCTGAAGTCTTCTCCAAATGGGTTGGTGAATCGGAGAAGGCGATTCGTGAAATTTTCCGGAAAGCTCGTCAATCGGCACCTACAATAATTTATTTCGATGAATTAGATGCCTTAGCTCCACAACGAGGGGCATATAAAGGTTCGCAGGTATATGAAAGCGTACTCAACCAGCTCCTAACGGAAATGGACGGACTGGAGGATTCGAAGAATGTCGCTATTATAGCAAGCACCAATCGTCAAGATATCATTGATCCAGCTCTTCTTCGACCAGGTCGCTTTGATGTTCTTCTATTAGTTCCAGCCCCTGATCTTGAGGCTCGGACCGAAATTCTAAAAGTTCATAGCAAGGGTATGCCTCTTGCTAATGATGTCAATCTTAAAGAGGTAGCTAAACAGACAGAATTTTTCTCGGGTGCTGACTTGGAAAATCTTTGTCGTGAAGCTGGCATGATGGCAATTCGTGAATTAACCGCTGATACACCTCTGGATCTCCAAGATCCAGCGATCATTAAAAATCTGAAAATAGAAGTCCAGAAAAAGCATTTCGATCTAGTATTTACTCAAATAATGCCAGGACTCACCCCTGAAATAATAAAATTCTATGAAGATGCCCTTAAACGTTTGAGGAAAAAACAAGCGTCAAAAGAAACACCAACTGCTTATGGATAAATTTAAAATCATTGTAAAGACGGACGGGACAGAAATGACAGCGTATCGCCCACCTAGTGAATCTTTGCTAAAACGCGAATTTAGCAAGCTTAAAAATCCTGTAAAAATTTTTCTTTTTTTTTCTTCTGAGGAGGATTCTAATTATCCTGCAGTTCTTGCTTTTCTAAATGCCATTGTCGATCAGGCTGATGAGATTGAATTACAATCCATAAATAAAACCTTAAATCCTGAAATATTTGAAAAACATCAAATTGAAGAGAGTCCCGCTATTTTTATTGAGGATAGTGGTATTTTATACACGGGAGTTCCCTCTGGTCCCGAATCAGTAATGTTCATCCAAACAATGGTGATGAAATCAACAGAAACAACCGGGATAGGGGAGGTAATACGCAAAATCTTGTCCTCCCTCACGAAACCAGTAAAAATTCGTACTATCGTAACCTCAAATTGTACCATATGTCCCTTAGCAGTAAAAGTTGGAAATATGATGGCTCTTGAATCTGCCATTTCTGGAAATGGTAAAGTACGTCACGAAATTATAGAAGCTCTAGACCATGCGGATTATGTTTCCAATTATGACTTGAGTTCCGTTCCCATTATTGTTATTAATAATAAGGTTGCCTTTATGGGAATCCCAGATATTGATCAATATGTTCTCAAATTAGCAGAAGCTGGGAAATAAATGACTCCCAGCCGCACAGCAGCTTCCCCAATCCGGTAAAAGAGGACCATGATTCAAGCTATAGCAATCACATCTTCTTAAATCCCAAGAATATCGAATATGTCCAACATTTACTAAGTTTTTGAAAACAGTTTCGAACCCCTTGATTCTTTGTGATCTAAATTGTTTTACTTGTTTTAAATCTCTATCAGCTGGTGAAGTTTAAAATTTCCCCAATAAATTTTAAAAACCAAAGATACCTTAAGTTTAAGTAAGAAGTCGGATGTGAAGGATGGAAGGCAGATCCCATTACTTTTGAATAAATTATTATTCCCTCCTCCCCTCCCCCTTTTCACGAACGGGTCTGCCCATCACACTTCACACCCCCTAAAATTTAGCAATAAATAGAATATTCCATTGGAAAACAAACTCAAAAGGAAAAATACAATTTCCCAACTGAGATTTACTATGTCCTTAATCCATCCACCTCTTAAAGGGGGTGGCTTTCACAAGACGTAAAGTTTTTTAGGAAAGTTCGATAAACAACTTTAGCCGAGACAAAAGAGTAAAGGTAATGAATTCAATGAGTGAAACTCCTGAAACATTTATTAAGAAATATTTCGAGTTAGATAATTCGAGTTATACGGGCAAAATTGTATGTATTTCAGCTCTACCCGGAATAGGAATGACGGGGAAGGCTGCAATAGATCATTTAATAAAAGAACTAAAGCCTAAAAAATATGCTGAGGTGTATACAACCGATTTTCCCTCTCATATCATTATTAATGATGATGGGACTATCATGACTCCATGCATTTCAATTTATCATCTACAAAATGCAAATAACGGGAATCTACAGATCTTCTTTGTTACCGGAGATACGCAACCGAACTCAGTTATTGGAACAAATGTTTTATCAAATACAATTGTAAAACTTTTAGTAGAATGTGGAGTGAATCTTGTTATCTCCCTAGCTGCAACTCCCGTTATCTCCCCTAGAAAAGATCCCAAAGTATTTCTCACATTTTCTTCCGAACCTATATTGCAGGCCTTTTTAGATGCTGGGGTCAAAAATAAATTTGTTAAGGGAACAATTACAGGCATGAATGGCGTGATTCCAGGTATCGCAAAATCGGCTTATGATATCGAGGGTGTAGTATTGCTTTCGGAAACATATCCCCAATTTGTGCGCGACATGAATGCGTCTGTTTCTTTAATCAACGTTTTAACAAATTATTTGGGCGGTTTGACTGTCGATCTCACGGAATTGGAAGATCACGCTCAAAAAACCATCGATCTCTATGATAAAATGCGCAAGAAACAGAAAGAAAAGAAACTGAAAAAATCCTCCCGTGATTTAGGGTACATTAGCTAAGTTTTAAGAATTGATTAGCTCAATTAGTACCTAACTTTTTGGTCTACTCTTAACAAGAGAGGTATGCCTATGAGTGATGAAATCAGAGAACAACAGCACGCACTGGTGAAAAAGCCAGTAAAATATTTAAAACAGCGAAAAGGAAGAGGTTTCAGTCCAAAGGAAATAAAATCTGCAAGCATTCCCTTAGACGATGCTAAAAATCTATCAATTCCTATTGATCTTCGACGCAAGAGTGTCCATGATGAAAATGTAAAGATATTAAGTGCTTTATACAGAGAAATGGTTTCTGAACGAAGTGAAGCTTCAGCACAACTTGATGTAACTAAGAAGGAAGCATACAAGGAATTAAAAGAATTAAGAGGGATTAAGGGTAGTGAGGCTAAGCTCTTAATTGAGGCGGGTGTCCGCTCTTTAAGAACATTGGTTGAAGAAAAACCCGACGCATTGGCAGACGACACGAAAATCCGAGTTGAAAAGATAGATATTTGGATTAATCAAGCTAAAACTTTAATTAAGCGAAAGGGCGTGATGGCTTCTATCAACGAATTACTGAAAATTAAAGGTATTAACAAAACCTATGCCAAGAAGTTAGTAGATTTTGGAATTTTAACCATTGAGGATTTGAGCCAAGAGAACGCTGCAATTCTTTCGGAAGATCTAAAACTTTCTGAGAAAATCCTTGCTATATGGATCGAGGATGCAATGCGATTGACTGGAAAACCGGTTCCCAAAAAGAAAAAACCCATAAAAGAGAAAAAACCCCCTACAAAAAAGAAGGAAAAACCCAAGAAGAAACCTGAAGGCGACAAAAGAATTATAGGTTTGAAGGAGCTCGAAGGAATTGGGAAGGGCGATTTGAAATCTTTGAAGGATATGGGTATTACGAAAATAGAGCAGTTAATTGAGGAAGATATTGAAGAAATCGCCTCAATCTCTGGAATTAATAAGGCCCTTCTTCAGCGATGGACTTTTGATATCCGTGAGTCGTTAGGTCTTCCTATTACACCGAAAAAACAAAAGAAAGAAAAACCCAAGAAGAAACCTGAAGACGATAAAAGAATTATAGGTTTGAAGGAGCTCGAAGGAATTGGGAAAGGCGATTTGAAATCTTTGAAGGATTTGGGTATTACGAAAATAGAGCAGTTAATTGAGGAAGATATTGAAGAAATCGCCTCAATCTCTGGAATTAATAAGGCCCTTCTTCAGCGATGGGTTTTTGATATCCGTGGGTCGTTAGGTCTTCCTCTTACACCGAAAAAACAAAAGGAAGAAACTACAGAAAGCAAACCAGCCCCCACCACAGATCCGTTAAAGGTGTTTCTAAAACTGGAAGGGGTGGGTAAAAAAACCGCTGAAAAACTGGTAAATGGTGGCTTTCAGACTTGCAGTGAATTACTTGAATGTGATCCGAAGGAACTTGCGAAAAACTCTGAAATTTCAGAAAAGACCGCTAAAAAAATCATTGAATCTGCCAAAAAACTCTCCGAATAATTTACTAGAGCAATTAAATTCGCGATTTTTTATATTTATACCCCTTAAATATCCTATTTTTATTTACAAATAGTTTTTTTTTCACGTCAGATGTTCAGCATTATAAAATCTATCTTCTTTAAATAGCGAAGAGAAGAATTTATCTGTTAATTAAATGTTTGAATCATTAGAATTTTATAGGTCTTACACATCTATCATTAAATAGTAAGAATTTGAATCGAGTTCTTTATTGTTAGAGGTATATGAGATGGTTCAACCAGATTCTCGAGCGATCAATGGTAATAAAATTATCCTCGAGCTAACAGAGCGCATGAGCAATTATATCACTCTATTAAGCCCGCCCGAAAAAATCCAAACAGAACTTCAAAATTTCTTTGCTGAACGTGCTAAATTTGATGAAATTACCACGAAATATAATGCAAACATCCAAGATCTTCAACAAAAAACACAGCAAATTCAACTTTTACGGGCTCAAATTACCGAACTACAGACTAAACTCCATGGGCTAGAGACATCCCTGAGTTCAGTCTCAGAATCCCAATCTGTCAAAGACCTCTGTATGCAATTACAAGTCAATCTTGATACTCAAACCCAAAAGGCTCATGATCTATCGAACGAAATAAATAGTTTAAGGTCATCTTTTGAGATGCTCTCCCAGAAGTCCGAGGCATTTGCGCAGATGGATTTGGAAGTAGCGAAACTACGAAACAAGTTGGCAGGAGAATCGAAAAATTGTCAAGATCTTCGCCAAATCCTACTGAATGAGCGGGAACTGATAAAAACTCTGCAGTCTGAGAAGAAAGGTCTCGAATACGCCCTAAGACGCCTCGAACGCCGCCTTACCGCCAAGGGTACTTTGCGTGGACTGTCCATTCCTATTCACCATTTGGAAATATCTGAAGATTTATCGGGAAAGGCTGATGCCGAAATACAGCAACAAATTAGAAATATGAATTTAGAACTACAGAAGCGATTGGACCGCATTAAGGAGCTTGAAATCCGGAACAAAACGTTAAAGGAAAACCTTGCCAAATCGAGTACCCGCGATCTTCAACTTGAAGTGGAACGGCTTAGAAGTGACTTAGATGCCCGTAAAGGTTCAATCATGGGATTAGAGTCTACTCGTAAAAAACTAACGGAGCAAATTGAAGGATTACAAAAGCGTTTAGGTGATCTTCAAAACAAAGTTATGGCTCAAGGTAAGGAAATTGAAGAAAAGGATAAGAGTATTAAGGAGCTAGAATCTGCTGTTTCTTTGGGCGTTCAGGATAAACAAGCTCGTAATGTCATAGAAAATTTACAGAAACAAAACCGTGACTTTAGGAACCAAGTGCGTGATGGTGAGAAAATCATACGCTCCTTGGAAAAAAATATAAAATACCTACAGACCCAATACAAACAACAGAAAGAGCAAGCCTATAAACTCTTTAATCAATCACACGATCAAGTTGTGATGATCCAAAAACTCCAAAGTGCCCTTCAAAGAGGGGGATCCGCTGTAGATATCGATTTACCGGCGATTGATACTGCAAAAAGTTTACTCAGTGAGGATGGACCCTCGTTAGATGATGAGATAAAGGGCCGCGATCGCAAAATGAACCGCTTAGAGAGCTATGTGGAGAGCCTTAAACAAGAAGTTGAGGATTTACAATTCCGTATGACCTCCCGTGATGTGAAAATTGATGAGCTCAGTAATATTTTAAGAGAAATGAAAGCCGATTTGGCGAGCTCAAAAGCAAAAATCATTATTCGCCCGCCTTCTACAGATGAATATCGCAAGACTAAAGTGAAATTATAGCCTTCTGTGAGAAATACAATGATTAATAAACAAAATAAGAAGAGAAAAATTGGAATTTTACTTATTATGTTCTTAATCTGTTTTTCTTCTTTCGTAATATGGTCCTATAATGGTTTTGGAGAAGGGGATACCCAAATTAAAACGTATCCTAACCTTTTAGACAAACCAACAATCCCTTTCCAATCCAAATCGAATTTATCTCAAACTGGACCTGGAAAAAATTTTAATTATTTTGAAAACGCTTGGGGAACTAAAGCTCATAATAACCTTAATCAGACATCATATATCACTTGGGAGACTCCAAATTCATGGATTGGAAATTTTTTGAATGTTTCTATTACCAATTTGAAAGAAAAAGTCCCGTCACAAGTATCAGAATTAGCTACTGGTGCTGATGAATACAGTGGGCAATCTACTGGGACATACTTACGAACATGGACAATAGGACTTTTAAGTTATGATTGGGATTGGGGCACTTCTGAATCACTCAACTTCACTTTGAGATTTTCTACTAGTGTAGACCGCGCTACTATTTTGAATATGGATATATTCACTTGGAGTTTTTCGACAGATGATCCCCCTCAAGAACGCCAAGTTGGATTTTACCTTCATAATTTTACTAACGGTCAAAACGTTTTTCAAAGCATTTATGCGCCAGAGGATTCATATGATTGGCGAAATATGAGCTTAAGCTCAGACTTCACTGATTATGTTTCCTCCTCAGGTGATATTTGGTTAAACTTTTATGCGCAAGATACTCAAAACTCAAATGGTACTTTCAATTTGGATTTTGTTAATATTGTTATTACACGCACTACTGGTTATCAACCAGTTGCACCCACAACTGTAGGTTTGGTTTTAGATGATGGAACTACTAATCATACTGTACAGGGTAGTTCTGGGTCAGGGAGTGTTTCTATTTCAGGGAATTGGCCTGATGACCCAAAATATTTCTATTTTCACGCCCCTGGACACGAAATAATGTTTAATGCGACTTCTACTTTCTGGGTCTATCAAAATACACCAAATTCAGTTAATTCAACCTATTATCTGAATCAGAGTCGTCCCAATCCCTCTACTCATTTATGGAAGTTAGAATTCTCTCAAGATGGATACCCCTCTGCTAACTTTACTAATTTAAATTTCTCCCTTTCCACTATACCTCTTGATTGGAATCTGATAAATGCAACAGATCCCGGTTTAAGTCTGCAGACACTTGATGAAACCGTCGTAAGTGGTGGGAAAACCATTATAGCAGATACCGGTGATATTTCATCTAGTGGCGGTACATGGAAATTATTCCTCAGCAGTCCAAATTATATCTCTCATATTGAACTCCGAAAAAATTCGATATTATTACCTAATAATCCCTTTGTATTGATTTGGGATACTTTAAACATAAGATCAGTCTTTTCAAACGCTATTACCAATGGCAAAGTCAATCTCACTGTCTCCTTTGAGAAGGAAATAAATCACAGTCTAGATTATTCAGGAGTTTCAGGACCCATATTCAATTTTCCTAATTGGGAAATAAATAGCACAGCCAATAAGAACGGAACCTATCTAATTACCACTTCTTTCTTCAATAACACTGAGATTGGAATTTATACAACCCATATACACGTGGGATTCCCAACTAATCTAACTATTCTCTCCCCTGATATCCACTATCTTGAGTTTTTAAAGGGCGATATTATCAATTTTACCATTTTCCTCGAAAATCTGTTTTATCCTGGTAATTATTATAATGAATATGGAATCCCTGATGCACAAGTTCTTTGGGTGATATCAAACTCTACGGGGTGGAATGATTCCGGAAGCTTCTCTCAGAAAGCGGATGGTTATTATAATGCCTCTATTGATACTGGGGCTATCGATCTTTGGGATGGCTTGTACAATCTGACTGTTAGCACCAATAAATCCCTTTATGAAAATAATACGAAATCACTTGAGTTATGGTGTTTCGAAGCTTTACATCCAACAACTGCCTACGCCACAAATCTGCAATGGATTTCGGGAACCAATTACACCACAAACGTATATCCAAATCAATCCCTTACAATTCAAATGAATTTAACCGATCATTATCAAGCTCCCCGCCTTGTCGATTATGCGAATGTATCGGCATATCTTTATTCTGCAGGAGGGCAGCTACTATCCAATTATAACCAAACTGGAATTCGCTACGCTCTAGGGCTTTATCAAATTGATTTCCGTAATCTTAATTTATCTAGAGGCCAATACACACTCCTAATAAACTCGAGTAAAAAGTTTTATTCTAATAGTTCTCTGTGGGTGAATTATACAATTGACCCCTTGGAGCCTCTAATCCGCGTTTCAAAGCTATTCGAACAACCTAACATTTCCACCACGTATCAAGAGTGGGAAAATCTAGATATTTCATTTAAGGTTGAAT
>JAEOSY010000267.1 GCA_016840125.1 Candidatus Helarchaeota archaeon
GAAATCTTGAAAACTGGACCGGTTCTTGGCTTGTATGGACGGGCTGGTTATCCATTCTTACGATTTTATTAGGTTTTGGTTACATATTCATTCATCGAGAATCTGAAAGAGTGAATACTTATTTTTATGCCAATAGCCCCAAATTATCGCGAATCTCATCGATTATGCCTTATCGAGACACTAGAGAAGAGCCGTTTTGGCTAAAGGAAGATACGACAGAAATGTATTGGGTTTTAAGATTTATGTACTTTTGGAGATATGAACTCGCAAAGATTCCACACCCTGATTGGGAACGAGTAGAAATTTGGATAGATGCCAAAAAGGGAACTGTGAAATGGATAGTGAGTGATTATCATTATAGGGAACTCTGGTATAAAGTCAAAAGGGAAATTTCAACTATTTATATCAAGTTTCTTCTAAACTTTCATACCCCAGTACCAGTGGTCGAAAAGACAGAAGTTGACTCAATTACGAAAATGTTTAGCCATGAAACACGAGACTTATTAAAACTTGCAATATCAGGAAGATCGCAGAAAATACTGAAGCAACTAAATATTATGGATAGAATGACCAGAGTCTGGAGGGAATTGCACGCAGCTAAGTGGATTCAAAAGTATGGATTGCCAACGTTGGCATCTGAATTTTGCAGTAAATTATCTTGGACCTACTGGCGATATCCTCATGGATTGGAAAAGATGCAAAGATACGTTGAATCGTTGGCGTCAAAAATTGAAGATCAACCCCTTCGTCAATTCAAAGAGGATTAACGGAAAATACATAAAAGAACCCTTATTTTGTACGACAGGGTTATTTCAACCATAACAGGTAAAATTATTGGAGCTTGTTTTTTTATGGTAAAAACCGAATTAGAAAAAGGAATCTATTGGGTTGGGTCAATAGATTGGAATCTCCGAAGGTTTCACGGATTTCGTACACAACGAGGGACAACTTATAATGCATATTTAATTAAAGATGAAAAAACAGCACTAGTAGATACTGTAAAGGCGCCTTACTCAAAGGAATTAGTCTCAAAAATTAGAGAGATCACTCCAATCGAAAAAATTGACTACATAATCATTAATCATTTAGAAATGGATCATTCAGGTTCATTTCCAATTATTTCCAAATATGCACCAAATGCTACAATATATTGTACGGAACGAGGAAGGACAGGAATTCTCAAACATTATAGAGGATCTTGGAATTTTAACTCAATTAAAACAGGACAACAGTTGAATCTGGGCACCAAAACACTACGATTTATTGAAGCTCCCATGTTACATTGGCCTGATACGATGTTTACATATATAGAAGAAGATAAGTTCTTGATGTCGAATGACGCCTTTGGTCAACACTTAGCATCCTCACATCGTTTTAATGATCAAGTAGATAAGAACGTTCTAATGAATGAAGCGAAAAAATACTTTGCAAATATTCTAATGCCTTTCTCGCCACTGATACCAAAGAAAATCGAGGAATTAACTCAAATTCAAGTTGCACCCAAAACGATCGCGCCAAGTCACGGAGTTATTTGGCGAACAAATCCAGAGAAAATTGTTGAGGCCTACCTAAAATGGAGTGAAGGCCCAAGGGAGTCAAAAGCGATAATAGTGTATGATTCAATGTGGGGCAGCACTGATCAAATGGCACGGTTAATTGCAGAAGGCCTTTCTAAACATGATATTACCGTAAAACTATTCAAACTCACAGAGTCCGATATCGCAGAAATTGTCACTGAAATCTTAGGAGCAAAAATGGTCATAATAGGATCACCAACTTTAAATAGCTCAATTTTTCCGCCTGTAAGTTCATTTCTAACTTACATTACAGGATTAAAACCAAAAAAGAAACTTTGGGCTTTCTTTGGATCCTACGGATGGGGAGGTGGCGCAGTAAAAAAGATGATGAGAATTGCTAAAGAAGCTAACTTCAATGTTGTCGATCAATCTTTGAACATTCAATATGTCCCAAACTCTACAGAAGCAAATAATTGCATTAAGTTTGGAGAGAAGTTGGCTGATCAAATGTTATAACGGAACATCACAACGAAAGATAGTGTTGTTCTATTGGTTTAAATAAACCAAATATAATATTTATCAAATCTATTAATCTAGAATAAATTTGAGGGGGAAAATGGAAATTACGTACCAGAATTTTTTCAGCAATAAATTAGCTAATAAACTTGGAGGTTATTTGAGAGAAATGATTCAAGAAC
>JAEOSY010000268.1 GCA_016840125.1 Candidatus Helarchaeota archaeon
ACCAGTTAATCAAGGACACCCGAGAACTCCTCACAAAGCCTTAAAAGATTACTTTTGCGGATCATGTTTTTTTTAAGATTTTGAATAATTTAGGGGCGAGTAAAAAAAAAAGATGAAAGATTTACTATGGAGATAACACTTACCGAGGAGCTATAGGGCTATAGTGAGGGTACTATGAACATCTTATAATTTGTGGTAGGGTACCGTATCATTTCCAGTGTATAATTATAGAGAGTCCTCTGAATTTTAGTTAGCTTCTATCTAATTTTTTGAAGTATTCTTCTAAAAAAATTTATAATAAACTATTTAAATAAACTTCAGTCCATAAGTTTCAGAGTAATTTTAATCATACAAATAATACTTTTCACAGTCTAATTTTATTTTAAAAAAAATTTGCAGAGGAAATGATGGGGTATCTTCAAATTTGCGTAATGCAACCATATTATTCACCCAATCATATCATGTCGTTATTCTACGGATAGTACTTCTTTCTAAAATAATTTGATCACAATACCAAAATAGTTAATATTTTATTATTTAACAAAAGCATTAGCTCAATTCAGGGAACTTATATGAAATTGAAAACAATCTTACGAATTTTTATCCTATTTTCAGGTTATCTAGTCCTCCTCTTTGGTCTTTACTCTGGAATTTTGATAGTAACAGGCGGCTTATTTTCAGTAGTAGAAGCACTTCTAGTATGCGCATTACCAATATTAGCAATTTATTCTTTTTTCATCTATCCTATTGTAGTTATAGCGATGGTTCGATTACATAAGAAAAATACTAAAATCTGGATACTTCCTATCGTCATTGGAATTATTATCTTGATTTTTAATTTCTTGCCTTTTGCGGGAATCTCCTCCACCGTCGTAGAAGGAGATACTCAGTTCAATGAGGCCTTTGGTCCGAATTGGATGAGTAAAATACCCGACAATTTAACCTCGAAATTTAAATCACAACCATTTGATTTGTGGGACATGTATAACAACCAGAACGATTTCGCTTGTAATGTTTCTTATGATGAAGGGCCATATCTAACTGTGCCTGGTTATAATGACAAATTCTATTTTGATCTCTACAGCCCGCCCTCGGGCGCAGGTCCCTTCCCCACAATCATCAATATCCATGGTGGTGGTTGGGTACTTGGGAACAAAGGAATGGAAAATCGACCAACAGCTTCGCGATATTTAGCACACCAGGGATATAATGTGTTTGATATTCAGTATGGACTTGGTAATTTTCCTGAGGAACCTACTATTAATGATGCACTCGCATGGGTACAATCATTATTAGGTCGAGAACTAACAAATAAATCATATACTATGACCGAAATGGCTGAAATAATTATCGGAAACTTTACTGATTATCTTGTAAACAACTCAGCTAAATATAAGGTTGATATGAATAATATTTATGTGACGGGAAATAGTGCAGGTGCACATTTGACAGGATTATTCTTAGGATACAATTCGACATATCAGCATCTCTTCAACAATTCATTAACACTTAAGGGATTAATTCTATTCTACTGTCCAGCTAATTTAACGCACATGTATGATTATCATGCTAATGATCCTATGGCAATGTTAGCAGACGTCGATATCAACTGGTTTTTCAGTAAAGTAGCTGGTGGCACTCCTTCACAAAATGCGACCTTATTTGAAGATCTTTCTCCAGTACATCTAGCCGACCAATATGCTCCTCCATGTCTGATATTACACGGGGAAGTTGATAAAATGGCCCCCTACGAGGAAAGCGTACAATTGCATAATCGTCTAAAAGAAGATCTTAATCGAACTTCTATTTTTCTAACCTTTCCATTCCAGGGACATGCTTTTGACTATTCTTTCAATTCTCCTGGGGGGCAGGTATCAATGTATTACTTTGAGCGATTCCTAGCCGCAACACAATATTGTCTATAAATAAGGTGAAAAATTATGGAACGAAATGTGATAATGAAATATTACTCGTTTAGTGCATTAATTATTAACATTGCTGCCATTTTCTTCAATTTGTTGGGATATATTGGTATTTCTATTATTAAATTGCCAGCGATTTTACTGTTCTTGATTGCAATAGGGGTTGATTTAGGCTTAATTTATATAAGTCTAAGTTTAATCAATCGCCTTGACCCAATCGGACAGAAAATCAAACGCGCGCACCATCTTTATCTTATTTTCTTTCTCTTCGCGGTTTTAATGTTCTTCGGGAATTCCTTAACATATTCTTTCTTAGCTGTCGGTGACTTAATCCGGGATCTTGCTTATATTGGCTCAATTATCAGTTATTTCGGCATTTTTGGACTTGGAATTTTAACCACATGGCTTAATATACAGAATCTCGATCGCAAAGGAACCTGGAAATAACTTAAAATTTACTCCCCATTTTTTTTTCAAGATAATAATCTTGGCGTTTAATTTTTTTCAGTTCAAACTCTAATATCTGATTGTTTAGATTCGCAATTTCTCTTCGCCCTATTTTATTATGATTCATATTTTCTATTCCCTGTTGAATTTCTCTATATTTTTTGGATATTTTATTCACGGGACAGATGTAAGACCTTTTCAATTTTCCCCCCTCATATCTATAAAGATAGAAATAGGGCCCATGCAAGTTTCCTTTGTTGCACTTACATGATTTTTTACCACATTTAACAAGCTCTGAATGAATACTCCCAGCTATTTCAGGAAATTTTAATTTTCTAAATAATAGACGTTTGATAATTCTGAGATCGTTAACATTTTCATCCATTTTCCGAATTTCCCCTGTTTTATATTCCATTTTTCTCTGCGTCGTTAATTCCGATGAAGGATTCTTAGGTAATTATAGTATATATATCTTTACCCAAGACGCTTATCGCGCACGAGAATGTCGCAAAACTTCGATTTTACGTCATTCAAAAGGTTCGAAAAAAAAAGGTTTGAATACTTTCAGGTATCTCTCTCCTGCAATGAACATATTTTTAAACTTACTTTCATATTGCCCATACGGTGGAGTGGAAATATGGGTATAGTACTAGAATAATATACCTGAAAAACAAACGACAATTATCACCTTTTTTCCAAAAAAGGCGACTAAAAAAAGATAATTTAGAATTTTAACAAACAAGATTTCTCACGACTAAAAAAATCCATCACGACTAAAACCGAATGTAAGATGATTATTTTGAGTTGCGATTTTCTCAAACTGAAAATGGCGCGGTACCGATTATTAAGTGTTATATTCTCTGCCTATTTGAACAAAAGTTATATATAGGAGTTTATCAAAAAAATTAAACAATAAAATCTAAAAATTTTGATAATGATAAAGAAGAAGGATTGGTAAAATGGATGACTCTACTGAGAAAAATTCTGCCTTTACTTATAAAGGAAGGGGATTATTCGAACCAGCTATTAATATTAAAGAATATTTATTCAAATTAATAGCAAATAAAGGCCCAATAACTCGGTCTGAACTCACGAAAGAAACTGGAATTCCTCGAACTACTATCTATGATACGATAGTAAAATTGATGTTGGATGAACAAATCAGGAAGTATTCTGTGCCTTCAAAAAAGCGGGGAAGACCACGGGTCTTTTATGAGGTTTTTAGCCCCTCCCCATAATTTTTTTTTCTTCTTTTTAAATATCCTTAGTTTTCCAATCTAAGGAGACTTCATCGTCATCATCATCATCCTCATCCTCCCACTTTTCAGAAAGAGCTGCACTTGCCTCTACTTTTACTTCCTTCGCTGCCACCTCATCTTCCTCTTCCTCCTCCTCCCACATGTCAACCAATCTACGCTCCGTAGATGCTGTTACTTCTTGTTCCCCGCCCTGAGCTACTTCTTGAGCATCAACTTCGCTTGTCGGCTCCAAAATTGCTTCAGGGATATATTCTTCAAATTCATCCGATCTAACATAGTCAATCAATTTTCCATAGACATCTACCTTCTCATCAAGAGTGGTAACCGAAAAGCGTTTTTGATATTTACAGGCGCCACACTGTACAATTGCATAATCTTCTTGCAGTTTAATATTAATCATTAATGCTCTGAAATCACATTTAGGACAGCCTAATTTTGAACCATGGGGAACTAACTTGACAAGCGAGTAATGATCAGGATCTCTCTCCCATTCCTTGGCAGACACGAATGTTGACTCTTCACAACTACTACAATTTATCCGGATTGAATTAGTAGACTCGATAAATTCAATACCCACCGCCTTTTCATTACAGTTAGGGCATCCAAATTTTACTGGGATTCGTGTTGGATTATTATAATGGTATTTCTTTCCACAATTTGTACATCTAATATCAAATGAATTGGGTTCCTTCTGAAATGTGACTGAAAGGGCCTTTTTAGCACAGATTGGACAATCAAAGATAGTGGGAAGTTTCGGTCTAGGCCGCCTTGCAACCTTGGTTCTTCTTCTTCTGCCCATAATGTCATCTCCTTACGTTGGTACTCGTTTTGAATTTATTAAATGTTCTTCTTAATTCAATTTTTGTAATTTAAAGAACCAAGCCACCTTTAAAGATTTATCGAAAATTCTGAAAAACTTCAAAAATATTGGATTAGATCGGCAACTGATTCCAAAATATAATCTGGGTTAGGTCCAGTTTCAGGGATTAGTTTCATTTCCTGCAAACCGGTTCCCGTCTTTACTAAGATTGTTTTTATTTGAGCATTCAACCCGGCTTTTATATCCGTCGTGTAACGATCCCCTATTATTACCGCTGATGCTGCTGCTACATTTTGCATTTTCAATACAAACTCAATGATAATGGGGTTTGGTTTTCCGATTGTAATCATCGGGGATCCATAAATTGCGGTACTTAATGCAGAAACCATTGTTCCCGCCCCAGGGAGATTTCCCCGCTCTGTAGGAAGGGTTGGATCATCATTTGTAGCTATAAACTTGGCACCCTTTTCAATTGCTGATAAAGCGATGGCTAACTTTTCATAATTAAAATTGCTATCAAGACCTACAATAACATATTCAATATCATTGCTAATTGTGCTATTATAATAAACTTGAAACCCTGCATTTTTAAATTCGGTTATTAGTCCCTCTTCCCCAATAATATATACCGCCGCTTTAGGTCTACGCTGCTGTAAATACATTGCACTAGCATAGGCGCTAGTTACAATTTGTTCTTCTGTTGCATGAATCCCCATTATTTTAAGTTTATCGCAGAACTGTGCCCGCGTTCGGGTTGAATTGTTTGTTAAATAAAAAACTTTTTTCCCATTTTTAATCAGTGTATCAATTACCTCTCTAGCTCCTGGGATTGGTTCATTACCTAAATATATTACTCCATCTAAGTCAAAAATAAATAATTCAAACTCCCCAATTTTCACTATTATCCCTCAACTAACGATTTCACCAAATCCTCTACTTGCTTATAAGCCTCCAAAATCATAGGACGTCCGTGTGATAGAAAAATGGTAGTAAAATCATGTTTTAATATTTTCTTAATGATATTTTTAGCCTGATCATAATCAGAACAATACATTTTAGGAGGTGCAACTAACCCATCTTCATCAAAAACAGTGTCACCCATAATTATTGCTTTCTGTTTAGGTAAGTAGATTGATATGTTTCCAGGAGAATGTCCTGGAAGATGGATAATTTCCATGTTACAGGATTCTAACTTTTGCCCATCTTGTAAGAGAATATCTGCTTCAGGTTTTATCTTATTAACTTCAGCCTCATGGTAGGCGAGCTTTGCGCCGGTCTCTTTGCGAATCTTTTTGATATTTGCTACATGATCCATGTGATGATGTGTAATAATGAGAAGTTTTAGCGGTTTTTCCAACTTCGCTATATAATTCAATATCTTGGGACCATCTTTCCGATTAAAACCCGTATCAAAAAGGACTAAATGCGAACCACAATCGACCAAAAATACGGATAGATAATCAACTCCATCTATTAAATGAATTCCATCTAATAATTCGCCCATTCACTTACAACTCCACGGACCGAATATTTTTCTCTTTAAACACCTAAAATTTGTCTGCTACTTCTATAATCCAACAATTTTTAAATAATCTGGTGTATTAAGAACTATTTATTATTCAAGAAAATGAAGGTGACTTAGAATGGCATCGATGGGAATTAAATTTGTACCACTTCCAGAATGGCTGCAAGACCGCGTAATAAATGTCATGCGGAAAATTGAAAATGGCGAAATTGATCCGGGGTTTGGTGGAAATTTTTTCATGAATTACTTCTCACAGAGGCTTGGAATTATACTAGAGAACTATCCTGATTCTGATAAACTGGAAAAGGCCGCCAAGGGTCAGCGATTTGCCCTAATTATTCGCGGTTCAGTTGATTACTACGCAACGTTTGGTGATAAAATTACAGATTTTACCGCTGCACCAGGAAGTAAACCTTCCGATCCCGCAATGATCTTCTATAATATGGATACTTTTCTTGATGTGATCCTAAGTAAGAAGGATCTTCTACGTGCCGGGATCGAGAAAAAACTTGAGGTACGTAAGATGGCCAAGATATTGAAATGGATGGCTCCGATCCTTGCGCTCCAAGACGATGATACACAAAAAATTCTTGAAGAGAGATGTCCTCCCATTTTAAATAAAGTTCTAGATGAAATCGAAGCTGAGACTGGTCTTAAATTATAGAAATAAAAAAAAGAAAATTGAATTTATAGCGATGGAACGCTATTAAAACTCCATGAATTGCTTATCCCCAAATTATCCTGCATCAAAGGGACCTGTATACCTGCTAGCGGTGTCATTCTTCCAGCTGGAATCCAATTGGTAGCGAAGTTGAAGGCAGCTGCTATGGATTGACTTTGGTTCAATTGATCCCAGAATTGATGGAAGAACCAAGAGCCGGCGAATCCATCTGGATTATTAATATTTATCCAATACCAAGAAAATCTATTCTCTGCTGCACTGATTAGGATACTATTTGGAATATTATACCAACTGCCTCCAAAGTTGCTGTTCTCATTTAAGAAATTCCCACTAAAGCAACAATCGATATTAATCATCATCCTCGCACAGGTTATATTCGAAGCAAGATTGTAAAACTCTCTTTCTGTAATGTAACTATTATCAGCCTCGAAATGAAACGTCGCATTTTTGTCAGCAAGCACCCCATTCGAGCCATGATCTCCCATATAAATTATCAGTTGATCATTCGTCTGAATTTGTGAGGCAAAGGACCCAGGCGCTGAGACGTTCAATTCGTGTTTCGCCCTGCTTGCATTCACATCATCGTTATTGACATCGATAATTGCCCCGATCAAGTCGTTTACACTTCCTCCTACTTGAATATCGATAACATTGTCATTTGTATGATATAACATTAGAAAGATATTGTCATCCGTATATCCATGGTATTTCAAGACCCAATACACTTGAAGTGCTTGTGCTGGAAATCCATCTGAATCTATCCTATTCGGTGGTGGGTTCGGATCAGTGGGATCCGTTACATTTACTGCTATCCACCGATCTATCTTGACATCATCAAAAAATACGTTGTTTCCAATAAGCATTGTTCCATTAACCGCCATTACTAGTTTTAACTGCGTTATTTCATTCCCACTATCGTTACTGCAAACTCCAGTAATATTTAAAGGTACCCAGCCACCTGTGTCAGTATTAACATTAGTCGACCAATCATTCCTGACTATTTGATTGCTTGAATCTAACCACCTTAAACCGATCTGGGCTCCAAGTCCTGCAATGGGAGCTGTACTAGAAACCCACGCTGAAATGTTGTAGAATGCATATTCCAGTAATGAATAGTGTTCTGTCCAATTGAAGAGAAATTCGGCATAAAACGGATCAATAGATGATAAGGGTTCCACAAAAATACTCCCAGTTTCATTATGACCCGGACGTCCTTGATCCCAATCACCCGTGCAATTCGTTAAAGCCTTTGTCCATCTTACCGCTCCATCATTATCAAATTTAGAATCTGCACCATTATTGAAATCATCTTCCGTTTCTGTGCCATAAAAATCATTTGCACTGCAAATTATAATCGCTTTCCGTTCTCCTGCTGCTTCTCCCGGTGGGAGAAAGACAATTACCAATGTAACTATTAATGCTACACTCACGACAATCGCAATTATCATAATTTTTTTATCCATTCTTTTCCCATCCTACTTCTTGAGTTATATATTTTTTACCAATCTTTAAAGAATTATCTTTTGCTTCATTGCGAGATTTACAACTTAAGAATGGTAATAAAAAGGAAATCTACTACATATCATAGACGTATTCTCCTAGTATTATTGGGGAATTATCTAGATGTTTCCTTTTTTTTCGAAAAAAACCGTTTTAAACCCTTTTTTTCGAAAAAACTCCTTTTTTACCCGTTTTTTGGACCCCTTAGCGTCCACTGCAATTTTATAACGGCTTATTTCCGTCATGGAACATCGAGATAAGAAAAAGGAAACATCGGGATGTTATCGTTTTCTATTTTATAATAAAATAAAGCAAAGTATTTTTACTCTAAATTGAAAATGACTGATTTTATCTAAAAATTATTCGTAAATGCGCATTTTGTTAAATATGGCAGACTTTTTGAATAAACACAATACATTCACATAATTATACTAAAGATCTCCAACGATCGAATAAAATTAGAGAAGTTAAATTCTAATTAATCCTTTATTCATTCGCATAATTCACAATCTTACCCTTCAGTTGAAATGAAGCTGTACTTCAGCTACATCCCAACGGATACCCTGATATTCTCTCCTCTATTTGTGAATAAGTGCTCTAATTGATTGAAGACATTTCTGAGGTGTTAGTGACACGTTTGAGAAAATCCGAAAATATATCTTCATATTCACTAGAAAAGAGCCTAGATCTCCATTAGTGTAATATATTATTAAGGATTTTATTACTAAAAATTCCATAATATCTTCTCACGATTCACAAATTCACCCTACAGATGAAGCGCAGCTCCATCTCCATGGTCCCTGACCAATATCCAAATATTTTGCATTTGAATTGTGAATCACAACTTTTTCCTGATAATCACAGTGAATCATTTTATTCACAATTCTTATAAGAAACTTACAAGGTAGTAAAATGGGGATATGAATGGAGTTTAGGCGAACGCAGGAAGGAGCGCCCACTGATTATGAAACCTGGTTCAATTCAGGGTTAACACATCATGAGCGCGGAGAATGGATAAAAGCCCATAATTGCTTTAAACAGGCTGAGATTACTATTTTAAATGAAATTGGGGACTATTTTAAAAATAATGGACGGATAGAAACCGCCAATGAGTATTTCAAGAGAGTACGGAAAGCTTCTAATCGAGAACTTAGATTAGCTCCACCGGGATCCAACTGGCTGACAAACTTTTTGGTCATTACAGGAATGATCGCTATTCTCTGCGTAATTTTTATGATTGGTTTGTGGCCTGGATTCGGTGCTATTCTCTTTTTGATAGTTTTATTATTTGATTTGCTATTATTCATAATCCTCCTTCCCTTAGCCCTTGCGAAACATTTTACGCGCCGCAAGAAATCCATATCAAAATTTCATCTTGAGCTAGGACGGATTGACAATCAAATCGCAGGTCTTACAAACGCATCACAACTTGCAGAATTCCAGAGATGGTTCCAGATTGGAAAATTAAAAGTGAAGCGGGCTAGAATAGCAATGGAAATAGTCCGATATGATTATTCAGCAAGCGTTGAAGGTCGAAGATGAGAAAATTTATTTAGCGAGTAAAGATTCTTTGGCATAAGCAGCCAAAATTTCACCGAAATATAGCCTGTGACTACAAATACTTCCCGACTCACAAGTGTGAATAATTTTACATTCGTAGCAGATTTGGGCTTCCTCTATCATCGGAACGCTGATGTGCTTGGAGGGTGTTAGAGTAAGACCCACTTTCGCAATTTTATCGGTGTTCCGACCAGAATAACTACCTGCGATATTAACCGCAGAAGAGATCTCTGCGGAGGGAACGTTCAAAGTAAATTCATTGATGTCATTTAAGAGGGAGTAAGTATAGCGACTTGGCGCGACAGCTACTGTACAAATGGGATAACCCCATAATTCACCTATACTTTTCCAAGCAAGTGCCATAACATTTACTTTATCATTATTTTTTGATACCAATAAACAGTCTTCTTTTAATGTGATATTTGCAAGGTCGTAAGGTCCAATTTCTACTTTCTTCATCATACATTTCTCCTAAGGTTGTTTAGAAGATAGTAATGCGATTCACATCGTCACTTAAATTTCTGTTGGGGATCCTTGATTTTAAGAGTAGGTAGGCGGACACCGTCGCAGGGCCCCGTATTGAATTGAGGCATGCCTTCGAGGCATGTACCAAAGCTGAGGCCGTATTTTTTAGCAAGGTCCTGGAGGATTGTTAAAATTTTTTGTCGATACCCTGCTTTAGGGTAATAATATGATCCCCGTCGATATGATGGGTCAAAATACAGATCTTTATATTGATATAACAGGGTATCATCATTCTGCTCCTCGAAAAAAGTAGAAAATCTGTTCCAAATCTCTTTACGGAGCTTTAAAATGGAGGTCGTAAAATGTGTTGCCCCTCGTTCGGCACATGCGGAAATGAGAGCTTCGAGCTGCTCAGGAGAGTCGTCAATAAAGGGCAAAATAGGATCAATTCGGAAAGCAGTAGGAATCCCTTCTGCGGAGAAGCGTTCTAAGGCATTTAGGCGTTGTTGAATTGTGGGTGCGAAGGGTTCAAACACCTTTCGACGCTGCTCATCAAGAGAAGTAATAGTCCAAATTCCCATGCATCGCTTTCGGTAGGGGGCATGAAGGTCGAGATCCAAGAGCATTGCATCAGATTTAGACATAATGTAATAGGAAATTTGTTGTTTTTGAAGAACTTGGATGCATTGTCGGGTTATATGATATTTTCGTTCAAGGGGTTGGTAAGAATCAGTTGCCGGCGAAATATAGACTTGAGGGAATAATTGATGTCTTTTCTTATATCTTTGTATTTCCTTTTCGAGAACTTGAGGTGCATTGAGCTTAACTTGGATAATATCAAAGAAGTTTGGAAAGAAAAAATAGGTGCCGTAGCAATATAAACACCTATGTTGACAGCCGGTATAGGGATTAATCACTAAACGATTTGGACACTCTGAATGGTGGGCTGTAAAGGGATGTAGAAGACTTTTACAGGTGATCTCCTCCACACCAATTGGATTACGAGTCCACCATTGATACGGCATTATCTGATCCCTCAAAATATACTAAGGCAGTGGTAGTTATTCATTAACCAACAAAGAATCTAGCTTAAAGTTATATTGAAATAAGGTACATCTATAACAACATCGAGGAATTCTGACCTAACTAGGGTGGGGTCTTCACCAGAAATCATTTCATTAAAATCAAAGGTCGATTTCTTAAAGTCAGAGGCGCCCGAAAAATCTTTGAGTAATTGATCTTCCATCACAAGGTGGGCTTCTCCGGATTCAAGCAAATTGAGTTCCGCCCAAGGTAGAGTCGTATTGATATAGAGGTTAAACTCGAGTGTGATAAGTGAATCCGCCGGGAGTGAAGTTCCTTTAATATAATAGGTGCCTGAACTGTGGGAACCGCTGGTAGTGTTTTTGTGTTCGATAGTGGTGTTCACCTGAGTTCTATCAATTTTAAGTGAAATATTGTAACTATCCAAGGCGACTAATGTCTCTAATTCTATTTTAAAGTTCACCTCGGTTCTCACATTCCGGGTGATTGAAGTTGGTGAGGTCTCAATGGTAGTTGAATTGATCCACGTTGCCATTGAGAGCGCCGTTCCATTTTCTAACTTGCTCTCAAACGTTAAGGTTTCAGTTATTTCGTTAATTAAATACCAGATTTCATCCGGTGGATAAGTACCGGGTACCAGAAGGCTAGAGTTGGGGGGAAGCTCGACATCATAAGAAGTATTATAATAATCTACGATATTACAGCTGACCGTGGCATATCTGGGGCGCACCTTATACCATGCGAGAATATAATCGAATGTGAGGTTTTGAGTATCTTGATCGAGGGTGGAATAAACATAGTCAACCTCTGTATAATAACAATAAGGGGGTGGGGTTACTAAGAATACAACACTAATAAGCACGGCTATTACTCCAATTGCCGTGGCAATTAAAATCCACTTCCTCGTATCAGAAATACGACTTGATCCAACCCGTTTGGAACCGGCAAAATCCTTTTTGAAAGATTTTTTTAAGGCTTTCTTCTTCTGATCCAGCTCTTCTTTTTCCTCTTTTTTTAGCCGTCGTCGTGCAGGCATGGATTATTCTCCAATACCATGATAATTACAGTTCGCGGAAATCCAGCCCTTTCCGTTTTTGAATTTTAAATTCTTCTTCGTTCGTAGAAATTACGCGGAATTTGTCCCTTATTTCAAACTTATGAAGGAACTTCTTAAGGAATAATTTTAGTTGTCGTTTATTTATCCGCCCTTCAGTGAATCCTATGAGCACGTTTTTACCTGAGCGATCGATTACTGTACCTGATGGGAGTTTCTCTTCAATATAAGTACCCAATTCATCAACTAGGCGATCTTCTACCCACGTTAAATGATCCGCATCTATTATATACGCAACACTTAAATCAATTTCTGAATCTTCAGCCATCTGATTCTCTCACCTGCTAAATTTTTGTGAATATTTAATCAGGACTTCCAAATTCGTCATATTCGGATTCTTCCTCGGCTTCCTCTGGTTTGGATGAGGAATCAAGTGGTAATATTTCCATGATATAGAATTTAACCCCTCTCCGAGTTTCCTCTTGTAACACTCTTACATTATCATAATCTGGATTAAAGAGCATTAGACGATAGTTGGTAGCATCTAGGTTATTTTCTGCCAAGATGTCCCTGACATCATCAATGAGGTATTGATTAAAGTTACGAAATCGCTCAATAACACTACTTATCTGTGTTTTGACCAAAGGACCTTTTTCTTCCGCAAGGTTCATCCATCTCTTGACAAGACGTTGATTGACTACACGCGGCAGAAAGCAAATTACTAGGAGCATAGCCGCATAAATCACATATGTTAGCCATTCGAACCCTGGTGGAGGTACATATAAGAATATGACCAGAAATGATAATACAAAAAATCCTATCAAGATCGGCAGGGTAATTTTCATGCTCTGCTTGCGAATAGACTGTGAAAACCCATTTTGCGCAGCGACCTCCTCGGTCGTGGTGATAACTTGCGCAATTCCATCATCGATCCGGTTATCAACCCAACTATCTCGAATCTCAGGCCGAACTGACACCAACTCGCCTAAAATTCTAGTTTGGTATTGATGGATAGTTTTTTCCTGATAAATTAAATCAAACGGGCGTTCGCAGAGATAATCGAGGAAAACCATAACGCTAAATTCGTGCTGTAACAAATGTGCAGGCTGGGGCGCAAAATCGCTTGGTTCTTCATCATACATGTTTGTTCAACTCAAATATCTTTTAATTACATCCGCTTTTGTTATAATTCCGGCTATATTTCCCTCATCCATCAGGAGCACAGCGGAATGCCCATGCTGGGTAAGAAGATCCTCCACACTTTTTAAGGACGCTGAAATTGACAACATAGGGAGATTATCTTCTTCCGTCATTATTTCCATTGTCGGTTGTGATAGAATACCTGTTCCCTTGTTAATCAAATTCATAGTAATAGTTGTCTCCTTTATGGCACCAATGACATGTCCCGTTTCATTACACACCGGAACTTGACTGATCCCTTCTTCGGACATAAGCGTCGAGGCTTTACTAATAGGATCGGTTTCTTGAATGGTAATGACTTTTTTAACAGCCACATCTATTGCCTTTAATTGTTTTTGATTAGTTTCAATTAAGACCCTTAAAATCTTTCGGACAGTACTTAGTCTGGGATCCACTGTTCCCGCCTCAATTCGCGCGATTAGCGACTGACTAACAGACGCTTTTTTGGCAACTTCCTGTTGGGTTAAACCACTTTTTTTTCTGTAACGTTTGAGGTCCTCTGGAGTGGGAAGGTTTATCATTATTTAAGCCTTAAATTGTTACTTTTTAAAATTTTTAGGATTTCCAGATATTTATTTGAAATACGTTAATATCCACTTTCTTTTTTCATTCCATCACAAAATTAAAACTTATCTATTTGAATCTCAGTAATTTTATCGGAGAATCCCTTCACATAAATAGTACTAGGATTATGATCTGATATTCCTTGAATTGAAGAAGTATTTAAGAGGATTGAGTGAAATGAACTGTGCAAATTGCAAAAAATTAGTGTGCCTCGTTGATGGTAGAAAAAAGCCGCTTAATTGTCCTGTAGTAGATAACCCTGAGATTTTTACAAAAGCGCGTGAATTATATGAAGATCCTGAGAACAAGGAAATGGCCAAGAATGCTGGGATCGTTGAAGCTGCTGGTTATCTTGAATGGCCTCGGCTAAAAGATACAATAGAATATGCTAAGTTAATGCGATATAAAAATCTTGGACTTGCATTTTGTATCGGGCTATTGGAGGAAGCTCGGAAAATTCAACAAATACTTCAGGAATATGGGTTTGAAATCAACTCAAGTCTTTGCAAAACAGGTAGTTTCACAAAAACTGAAGTAGGAAATGTCCCTAAAGAGTTTCAAATGACTTCCAAGACTGGGTATTCAATAGGTTTTGTGTCTTGCAATCCAATTGCCCAAGCTTTACTTTTCAATGAAGCAAAAACTGATTTTAATATTATTGTTGGATTGTGCGTAGGGCATGATTCATTATTTATTAAATATTCCAAAGCGCCAGTTACCGTTCTCATAGCAAAAGACAGACGACTCGCTCATAATCCTGCAGCAGCTCTCTATACTTACTATAATACTAAATTTTTTCAACGTGATTTGCATCAAAAATGACGTAAAACAAATGAGCTGGATAAAAAATTCTGTATTTTTACATCTTATATCGTCGCTGTTTTAACACCAACATGTTAATTTTTTTCCTCCTCTTGAACCTAAAATTGCTATAAACCTATACAAATTTGCTGGGAATCCTGAAGGCAAAGTTTAAATTGAACGGTTTTAACAAAAAGATGATTGGAAGAACGACTTCCTTTATAGTCGAAATAGAAAAAACAAAGTATGGAGATGAATTGAGTGAAATTCTGCGATGAATGTGGTGCCCTATTAGTACCTAAAAAAGAAAAAGGTAGTAAAAAGATTTCTTTGATTTGTCGCAAATGCGGAAATAAGCTCACGACAGATCCAGAAGAAGTAAGTGACTACAAGATTTCCTCCGATTTAAATCATGTAACTCGTGAAAAGATTGAGATTATAAAAGAAAAATCTCGACGTGTAAAAAGAGTCACTGGCGAGGACCGCGAAGCTTTCGAGGATTTCTTTGAAGATGACAGCGGCGTGGAATCTTATTAACTTTTAAGGCACAGAACTTCAGAAAGAAATCCGGAATGGGTTATCCGTTAGCTTAGAACATCGAAAAAAAAATGATAGTCTAATTTTCTCGTTAAATAAAAATCCTTTATTAGAATTGAATATATTTTTTAATCACTTCAAATATAAGAAGAATGTAAATTACCCTAAATTTTACATTTGAGAATAGTTTTTTCGATGGTAGGTTAGATGAGTCTGCGATTAATTATCGATCAGAGTCACGGAGAATTTCTAACAGTAGCTAAAACAGAAATTTTTCAAGCAATGCTAGCAGAAATGCAATTTATTATCTTTCCCCTCATAGATCGCCCAATTACCGTTGAAAAAATTAAGGATGATCAAGTCCTCTTCCTTGGCTGTCCGTCATACGCTTTTGATGATGCAGAAATAAGTGCAATCATACAATATGTGGAAATGGGTAATTTTCTCATACTAGTTAGCGGAAGTGGGGGCGATTTCGCCAATAATACTAATTTGAGTGAGATTGGACGACGATTCGAATTTGAATTCAACCCCGATTATGTAGAAGATGAAAAACATTACCTCAATTTTTCAAGAATCCCCGTCCTTCACAAATTTAAGAAAAGCTCTATCACTTGTAAATTTTTAACAACAGAGTTTGTAAACAAATAACGAAGAGGTCTATCTTTTTTGTAAACTTCTAACAATGGGTTCTTGCGGTATTCGTAAACATTTTTTCGTAAACATTTTTCGAGTTTCGTAAACATTTTTTCGTAAACTTATTTCCAATCCTCTGTCTAGGCAATAGGCGGCGACGTGACGGAAAGCATACAGGCGGGAGTTTGGAAAATTGTTTACACGGTTCGTAAACTCTTTTCGAAAATTATTTGCAAGATTGGTCGACTTCCCGCGTTTTTAATAATCAGAACAAAGGTTCGCTGGAACCTGTGAAGGAAAGGAGTTATTTTTCATTCTCGAATTTGAATTGGAA
>JAEOSY010000269.1 GCA_016840125.1 Candidatus Helarchaeota archaeon
AAGTCACTCAAAATATTGCCATATTATTTAAAAACTGGATATCCCTAAACAATCTTCAACAGATATTTTAAATAGGTGAAATGCAATTGAAAAAGAAAACAGTCCCACTAGTTTTTTTGATCTTGACCTCGTTGATCCTAATTTCAGCAAATATCGAATTAACCCACAATGAACGACTGAATGACACGGTTCCTACCCAATTGAATACGCTACACACCATCGATACTGATTGGACAACAAATTGGACCATGAGCTCTCCTGCTGGTACCACCATTGAAGTGCTTGGCTCATACAGTGGACAGACCAGTGTTCTGCATTTAAATGATTCAAGTGGCGGAACGTGGGCAACGGCTACGCATGCCTTTGGCCGAAATATAAGTTTTGGAAAAGTAACGGTGAAGGTGCTAGTTGCCCAGACTACGGGCCAAGAAGTACGGATTGGTGTCAGGTCGGAGGGTCAACCGAAGGCATCCATCCGAATGAGGGATGATGGGACATTTGAAGTCGAATATGGTTCTACCTTCAACCCTTTAGATAACCCGACAAGTTATTTAGGGGGTGTTTGGTACGAAGTCGGAATTGAGTTCAACTGCACCTCAAACACCACGAAGACCTTCATAAACGGCGTGGAAAAAAGTGCGGATGTCTTTCAATCTAATTCATCGTTTATGGACGCATTATTCATTACCACAACCGCGTCAGGTGGTCCTTCAATTCAAGGAGATTACTACATAGCGTGGGTCGATTATTCATGGATTACAGCTAATGGAGGGACTCCCCCGATTCCAGGTTTCGATCTTGCTTATATCCTCCTTGGCATCCTGATGTTCGCCGGATTCATGGCTTTTATTCGCAAACGAGGTCAAAAAGTGTTTTTGAATTACTTTTAATTCTTTTTTTTGGGGGAACTTCTATCTTCGTAAGGTTATTAAATTAAGCTTCTTTAGGTATTTTCAACAACTTTGATTCAAGAATAATAGGAAAGATGAGCAGAAGATGAGATTACTCTTAATTCATTCAGACGGATTTGCCTTTCAAAGCAAGAATAAAGTCCCAGGTGCAATGGCAGAGGATGTTCCAGAAGAAGAACATGAATTTCGGATAGATACCAAGATTCTCGTCGTGTATATTACTGTAGAAAAGCAAGATGAGAAAGATCCAGCTAAAGCAGTGAAATTGGCTGTGGTGGAAATTGAGAATTACGCAAAAGAACTTTCTGAGGAACGAGTTATGGTTTATCCGTATGCACATCTCAGCACTACACTAGCTACCAGTAAAATTGCTATAAAAATCCTAACTGAGATGAGGAAGGCGCTTGAACAAGACGGGTTTGAAACGTATAAATCCCCATTTGGTTGGTATAAATCATTCCAGCTCAATTGCTTAGGGCATCCCCGAGCAGAGAGCTTGCGAAGTATCGATGTGGAGAAGGCCCTCGTCAAAGAGGAGAAACCCAAACGCCGTGAAGAGGACAAATCCAAGTTTTTTATTCTACAACTTGATGGGAAATTGGTGCCCTATCAGGAGTTCGATTACAAAAACTATCAGAATTTGAAATTATTTATGGATTATGAAGTATCGGGAACGCGAATAGTAACAGAACAACCACCACATACCAAATTAATGAAGCGGTTGGAGATGGCGGATTATGAACCAAGGGCAGATCCCGGGCACTTACGTTGGTATCCAAAGGGAGAGTTGATCCGAAATATATTGATTAAGTATTTATATGATAAGGTAACTGCCATTGGCGGAATGCCGATAGAAACGCCCGTTATGTTTGGCACGAACCACCCTATTATTCAGGAACATTTAACCAAATGGGCAGAAAGGCAGTATCTGGTCAAGTCAGGAGACAAAACGCTCTTTCTGCGGTTCGCGAGCGATTTTGGTCAGTTTTTCCTATTGTCTGATCAATTAATCAGTTACCGAAATCTCCCATTACGCATCTACGAGCTCACGAAATACAGTTTTCGGAACGAACAAAGTGGTGAAGTAGTTGGACTCCGCAGATTACGGGCTTTTACCATGCCAGATTTGCACACCCTCTGTGCCAATGTCGATCAAGCTGTTGAAGAATTCAATAATCAATTTGATCTCTGTCGTACTGTCATGAATGACGCAAAGATAGAATATGAAATAGCGTTTCGTGTTGTGAAAGAGTTCTGGGAGAAACGGAAAGATTGGATTCTTTCGTTAATTAAGAACATTGGGAAGCCCGCATTGATCGAAATATTCCCAAAGCGGGAAGCCTATTGGATTATGAAATTTGAATTTAATTTTGTTGATTATCTTGGAAAAGCAGCAGCCCTTCCAACAGTCCAAGTCGATGTGGATATGGCACGGCAATACAATATCAATTACATAAATGAAAACAATGAAAAAATTCATCCTGTTATTTTACATTGCTCACCCTCGGGTGCATTGGAACGGGTAGTTTATGCGCTCCTCGAAAAAGCTTATACTGTCCAAAAACGGGAAAAGGGTGTCCCCACTATACCGTTTTGGCTCGCGCCAGTTCAAGTCCGTATCCTTACTATTTCGGATAATCAATTAGAATATGCAAAACAAATCCAAGAGGAATTAGAACTACAACAGATTCGGGTTGATCTGGACGATCGAAGTGAAACTGTTGGCAAAAAAATTCGTGAAGCAGGGATGAATTGGATTCCATATGTTGCAGTAATCGGGGATAAAGAGGTAGAGTCTAAAACACTCACCATAAGAAACCGAGAAACCGGCGAAAATAATGTAAAAATGAGTCTTGAAGAATTTAAGGAACATTTAAATCAAAAATTTGTACCAAACGTAAGGTTGCCACTACCCAAACCATTTAGGTTGTTGAGTAGCTATCCAAAATTTGCATAAATAATTGTAAATTTACTCCTTTTTATTTTCTGGAGAGGTACATCTCGAATACGCAAGGATTTGCATTGTAATGAAGGTAAAATAGAAGATCAGTATCCAAAGATAAGCTATATCATTGATAATAATTAGTACTATCGCGATTCCACCAAAAATCACTTCTAAACCCAGTAAGATTTTGGATTGATAGTAGGTTTTCGTAAACCAACATTGGCGCCTACGATAATCGGGAATATCTATTACTTCTTTGGGAGGTTTAGGTAGAACTCCGCCCAGGGGTTCATCGTAAAATGGATTCAGAAGGGCAGTGCCCCAATCGATTGCGTCAGTTAAGATATGGATGACACCACAAATGCCGAGTATTAATATGATTGGAAAAAAGATCCCTAAGATCAACAGTATAACGTATGGTAAGAGGGAATGAGTTATTAATCTCCGGTGATTTCTGTGTTTCGCATACTTTGATAAGAGAAAATCCAGATCAATGAGAAATGGAAATGCAACTACTAATAACACTTCCAAGAATCCCAGCGTGGGTAAAAAAAGCATGGCAACAATAATGCCTTGTGAAATATGCACATGTAAATGCAGAACTATTCACCAAGTTGGAATTCATGGTAAATCGCGCGAACTCCTTGCTGCACATCACTTGCGGCAATACCGATACTGATATTAATTTCACTAGAACCCTGAGCAATAGTGTGGACGTTGACCTTAGCTTTTCCCAAGGCAGTAAAGATACGCCCCGCCACGCCAGGGGTGAAGGCCATACCTGCACCCACGATAGCTAGTAGTGCAACTTGTTTTTCTAATTTGATGTTGAACCACTGTTCACCAAAGAATTTTGACTTACTTAGGGCTTCTTGAGCTTTTTGTCCAGATCTACGTTCAACCATAAACGTTATGTTATTTTCGGAGGAGCTTTGGCTAATCATAATAACATTAACGTTGGCTTCGCCAAGCACATCAAAGACTTTCGCTGCAGTTCCAGGTAATGATACCATAGCAACGCCCTCAACCGTGATTATAGCAGCGTCTTGTACCGTTATTGCCTTAACAATGTCTGTGGCTTTTTCCTGTGCAGCTTGGATCTCTGTAAACTCCTCTTTATCGGGATCATTGAAGTTCCGTAGTTGAATAGGGATGGATCTCTTCTCCATCGGAAAGATACACAAGGGGTGTAGTATTTTCGAGCCAAAAAAGGCAAGCTCCCGTGCTTCTGCATAAGAGATATTACGGATTAGTCTAGCATGTGGCTCTAAATTCGGGTTTGCCGTTAATAAACCATCGGTATCCTTCCAAAGAATAACTTTAGTCTTTCTTTCTTCAGTTTGAAGACTATAAGCTAATAAAGTTGCGGTTAAATCACTACCACCACGTCCGAGAGTAGTCACATTCCCCTCTTCACTTGCCGCAATATACCCTGTGACAACGGGAAATATTCCCTCTTCTAATACAGGCTCTAGTTTTTCTATAATTGTCGCTTCAGTAAGATCAAAATGAGGTAGCTTATTATCGAAAGCACCATTCGTATAGATCAATTCTTCTCCTGAAAAAAAATTTACCTTTTCACCCCTCGCTCCTAAGTATGAATAATAGATATATGTGGATAACCGTTCCCCAAAGGACATGATAAAATCTCGGGATCTTTTACCCAATCCGAATTCCAAAACACCGTTTAAAGCATTGGATAAGCGTTGTAGTGATTCATTTAGAAATTCCATTAATTGAAGCCTGTCATTTGCATCAGAGAAAACTTCATTAATTAAGTTAACATGCCGCTCTTTAATTGCAGCAATTCGTGCATCCACTTGGAAGTGGTGGTCAGCAACGCCTTCGGCAGTCTCTAGCAAATAGTCAGTTAATTTGGAAAGCGCTGAACAGATAAAAACCATGGGGTGTCCTCGAAATTTATCAATAATCTTAAGGGTCTTCTCAAATGATTTTGGATCCTTTAAACATGACCCACCAAACTTGTGGACGATTAATTCGTGCATTTTAAATCGCTCTTGTTGAAATTCATTCGGTTTCAGAATTAGATCTTAACAAATGCTTGATCTATTTAAAGATTTTTAATATATTAGAAAAAAAGTGGTGAGAGCCTATCAAGATAGAGGATTATAGATTTGAAAAAGTTAAGAACTATCTTTCAGTATTTGGATTGCTTTAGATATTCCTAAGTAGTAATCTAATCTATCTGCTAATTTAAATAAGTTTGGACGTTTTTTCTTTTTTCCTTCTACCGCTCTTTTCACATCATCAGCCATAGAAACGCGCTTTATACTCCTTAAATACTTATCCACTTCGCGATCTAATAGTTCAATAAGCTTAGGGATTTCAGCCTTATCATTAATAACTTCAATTTTACTTTTTGATTTCGATTTTTTAGCTGAAGATTCTTCCTCCTCGTCATCGTCGCTTAAATCAATACTTTCTTCGTCTTCAGTTTCGCTTATTTCAGTATTCACAGCGATTTCTCCCACTTCTTCATCAGAAGTCTCAAAGTCCCTTTCATCTATTTCCTCATCAGCTTCTTCGATTTCCTCTTCGACATTAACTTCCTCTTTCTTCTGAGATTTGTCTTCCTTTTTTGTAAGTTCCTCTTGGAGAGTTCTAATTAATTCAGAAATGCTCACTTTCCGTCTAACAATCTCGATTATTTCGGGGATATCTGCTTGATTTATAGCAATGTCATCTGTTAATCTCGCTATTATCACATCTCGTTTGGATTTAAGCTTCTGTAGAGCTTTCCATTGTTTTAAATCATCTTGTAGATCCCAACTTAGGTTCTCAATAACATTCTTAATTTCTCGTTTAGGATGATTTTCATAAACGTGTTGGCTCCCTAGGATTAAATCTTTATAGGATTTGTTGCATATTTTACATTTACACGTAATTAGATATCGATCTTTTTCGATGCGTGTCAAAACTGTATCCACATCTCTATTTACTTTAGAACTCAAATCCAATCCCCCGTAGTCAACTTTGTTGGAAGATAATTATCTGTAAGGTACTCGAATCCGTGGCTAGAAAGCGCTTGAATTTCTGCTTTTCGCTTAATTTTTAACATAAGTTCCAAATCCTCAACCCAATTCAAATTCTTTTGAACAAATGGTTCTTTGAGCATTTCTTGCGTCCTTTTAATATCGGCTGCAGCCATTTTCAAACGACAATTATCAGGTATATTATATTGATCAAGATCTCTTGATAAAACTCCTATGAGATTTAGATTTGGAGTCGCTAAGAACGGAGATTCGTAGCCGAGACGTTTGGATCCCCTGAGGTAGACGCTATAAATATAGTGTCCGTAAGGATCAGAATCAACCAGGCAGAAACAGGGAAGATCCAATTCTTTAGAAAGCATACGTAAAAACATTCGGGTTGCAATATCAGCACTTCCTTTACCTGTAAGAATAATACAGGGATATTCATTCCACCATTTCGCTTCACTCAGCCGAATCAATGCGGCATCTTTTTCGACGGCAAGAATGAACTCTGCATCTGACTCAACAATTTCAATTCGATCAAGGAATGGAGAAATTGACCAGCCACCACTGCCCATATGTTCCAAATCGATTTCATCGCCGCTGTCACGAATTTTTAATCGCCCAATACAGGCGCCCTTCGCAGAAGCAACGATATGAGTGGAGTTACGGATAACTTTTAACATTGCTGAGAGATCTTCAATCGTTTTATCACTGAATTTTTGATCTTCAAAGAGATCAACATCTGTATAATAGATTTCTCTTTTTGTTGCATGCATATCTTTGATAAGGAGTTCGTTCACTATTTCAATTAAGCGCATAAGTCGAGTAGCATCGAGTACACTAGCCAAACTGTGAAATTGACGCTTAATTACCTTATCCCCTAAAAGTAACAAATCCCTGACTTCATCCCAAATAATATTTGTACTACTCCTAGATGGAATTTCGAACGAGGGTTTGCCAGAAGTTAAGATCTGTTCTAAAATGGATTCTGCCGTTAAATGAATTCGCTCACTAGTATCTTTTGTGGTAGCATCATCAACTTGAACCACTTCTGCGAGTAGGGCTTGGTCTACACTGGGTCTAGCAGCTTTTTCGACTTCAATATAATGTATCTTGGCAAATTTTTGATTTAACTTTCTCCTCTTTTTAATGAGAGGTTTTTTTGCGGTTGAGTCTTTGGAATCCTCTAGGGAAGTATCAGGTTTTTTTGTTTTAGAAGCCTCTTTTGTAGGGGATCTTTTTTTCGGGTTTTTAGACATAATTATTTCTCCAATTAACTTTTAATACGGCGATAAACCAATTTACCCTGTTTTTTAGAAGTCATAATAAGGCCTTCGTCCATTATCTCTTCAATTATATTCTGCACGTGATCTCTAACAAAATTTTCATCTGGGTGGGTTAATTTTCCACCTTTAATATTCGGGAAATCTAGTTGTAGTGCATCTTCGAGTGTAAAATCAGCGGAAGGTAATACAACTCTAATGTTCGGTTTAAAAATCCGCCAAAACATAGTTTCTTTCTCTTTTTTCAGAATTTCTAAAAATGCAACAGCAATTCCCGACTTTGCTCTTTGTACTCCTAAACGTCTAGTAGGATTTTCTTCCAGGGCTTTTACAAATGCTGACTTGAGTTCAACAAAATTTTTAACTGATTTACCAAATCTGCGATTTCTTTCAATTTGAACTTCGATTAATCCATAATAATCGAGAAGAACTTCATCATTGAGGGGATCTAAGTTATGTGTATCCTTTAAATAATTAATAAAAGAATCATAAATTTCTTGATCGATTGGACACTCCTCATTATCTGCATTAAAATAGGCGCACATGTCTTTTTCTTTTCCGAGTGTGCATGTGGCGCATTTTGCAGACTTTACTTGTTGCTTTTGAAGCAAATCTAAAATTAGTCTTTCAGTTTCAGGATCATCCTGATTTTGATAAACCTTGATTATTTCATCGGGAGATGCTCGAGTTATTATATTATACTCGTTAGCTAAATCTTCTAAGACTTCTGCGATCAAGTCTTTAACGAATTTATCCTTTATCGTTTCAAGACCGAGCTCTTGTATAATTTCATGATTTGTTAACCAATATTCTGTAAGGGCATTTCTCACATCAGGTTTGAGATCTTCTTTAATTGGTTTGGATAAATCCGATTCAATTTCTGCCAAAGTGGGCTTGCCGGGTATAGGTTCGCCCGTTTTAAAGTCAATACACTCAACGTTATATAAGGATTGGGCAAACCTGGCAACATTACGCAATAAAGTTAATGCACGTCTCGCTTTAGTTTTCCGTTTTTCTCTCCCTAGTAAAAAGGCTTTCAGTTTTCGTCCAGCGGCTTCGAGGGCTAGTTGTATTTCCCTCGTGAGAGTATCATCATCAGCTAAAGCTTGTTTGCTTTGGGATTTAAACATGACATGTACAAAAGGACCCGAGACATTCACAAAGACACGAGTCTTGCCCTTGGGAAGGCCATTGTCAAAGGTATCAACTTTATAATTCTTCCAATTCACTTTTGCCACGGTTTTCCAAATCGCACAATCGGAATTATCACGAAGTTTTGGAGTACGATTCACAAACCGGTAAAGTACGTCTGCCGCTTTTGAAACATCTTTAATATTTCCACCATGCGCTAAAGCGACTTCAACTGCAAATGCCAATCCCTTCCCAGATGTGGGGGATCTTGTTTCAGCTACGACAAACTGAGGAGAATAATGCTTTTTAATTACACGTTCAAGAATATCATCGCCCACAGGTACAACCGTATCAGTCGGTGGGGCCAAATATTTTTCCGATACGAAGGCTTTATATAATGCATTCATTTGATCCTCGTCTAACTCGTTTGGAATAATAGTATCTAAGCTTTCATGCCCACCTAATTGATTGTTGGTTTCATTTACGAGCTCATCAGCAGTAGATCGGTTTATCTCCAAAAAATTTCTACTAAGAAATGTCCCAAGGTTTGTTGCAGAAGTAGTTTCCAATAATTTCTGGATCATATTTGCAGTTACTGAAGCGGAACATTTCTCAATTTCCATTAAACTATCGTAAATTGCCCTAATTTCCTTATTAGCCAACTCAGAAGCTTTCATTGGTAAGAGAGATTTATAGTGAAGCTTCTCATCAGCTTGCGCTATAATTTCAGATGCTTTACTTTTACCTAATCCCTTGATTGTCTGGAGAACTGAGGGTATGGTCCGAGTTTTGCCAGATTTCAAAAGGTTCAAAAAATCTGTTTTAGTTGATACCTCTTCAGTCTCAACAGATTCAGAGAATAACTTAAACAAGACCTCTGTTTCGCGCTTACCTAGATTCTGAGCAACAATAGAATTGAGAGTTTTATATTTTAATATTAAATCAGCTCCCAACATAACTTTTCTTACAATATTAAAATTTAATTTACAGAAATCTTTTGTCAATATATCATATATGGTCCGATCGCCCGCGCCTTTTGCCAATTCTTTAAAGCCTTTAAAAGATATCAAAGAAGGACATTGATATATTTTGCTGGTAGCGGTTTGGATCAGTTCGATTTCTTCGGGAGTTAAAGTGGAGGAAGTCTTTTTTGATAATTTAAGATCCTTTAAAATTGCAGAATATTCTTTTTTGGAAATCTCAGGAAAGTTTTTCGATAAAACATCGAGTATAGGCTTTTCTTCGATTTCTGAGATAAACTTTTTTAAATCAGTTAAGGAAAGGCGATTTATACATGAAACGCGCCTGTTAATAACACGGGTTAGTGCCCGAATTTCTTTTTCACTTAATTCTTGCGGTTTTGTGGTAGTTAAACTTTTGAATCCACCCAAAGTGTTATTAGCATTCTCGACAATTTTTTTTGCGCGCCCTCGGCTCATCCGAACAAATTTTTGTTCCATAAAATTGATAATACTTGGGTCTTCAGTGGTTCGTAGCATTTCTTTGAAATCCCCGATGGATGAGGAGGCAGGGTGTGGTTTGGCATATTTAGGCTCATTAGGGAATTTAGAAACACGGCGAGGAAAGAGAAAAACTTGATTTTTGGGATCAATGTAAACCAATGACATATGTGAATTCAATAATGAAGTTTGTTTAATATATTCATCCGCAAAACCTTTGCGATATGGGACGTTCAAATAATTTAACCTCACATAAGTCCCATGTTTGAAAGGAACCCGAATTTCATCGGGACCGATTGTATAATCCTTCTCATTTTTTGAAGTGGTGAAAAAGGTAGTAATAGTTGCCTTCGGCTCTCCCTCATGACGACTAATAACTGTGACAGGGCGACCAGTTGTGTTTTGCGCGTCAGAGAACGCAGAACTAGCTCCGAAGCCCTGACTTCCTCTTGTCTGCTTCAACTGTTCAGATTTACTGGATGCTAAATATTTACCAAATTTCTCAAGATCTGTAGGAACAAGACCAATACCATTATCAAAACATTCAAAGGAAAACATATGGAGTTCTCGCCCAGCCTGATCGTCGGCTAAGAGCTCAGGCTTTTCAAAATCTTGAATACGAATAATAAGGAGTGGTTCCGTATTTAGAATGCTTTTGACGGGCCCAAGGAGATGATTCATCCGCTCTACCAGGTTTCTGGGGATAAGTTCTTGATCCCGTAATGAGTCCTTAGGTTTTGGATATTCAAAGTAAAAATCTTCTTTCAACCGATACATTTTCGGATGTTTCCAATAACCCACTTCAATTGCATCCAATGAGTTATCGACAAATTCAGCCATATATTGGGTATGTTTATAAAAACCGATATCAAAACCCACTAATTGGGTTCTTTTTCGCATGAACTCGGCGATTGTTCCTTGCTTGATTACTCCCTTTTGTGTTATTGCATCTAACTCTTGATCCTCTTCTGGATCAGTTGGTTTTTTGTCGTCTTTTTCCCCCTTTTTTACTAGTTTTTTCTTTATCGGCTTCTTCTTTTTTATTGGCTTTGCTTTCCTTACTGGTTTTATCTTCTGTTTTAGTGATGAAAGTTCTTCTTCTGTGAGTGAAAAGTCCTCTTCCTTCTTTGATGGAGGAGTTTCCTTCTTCTTTGGTGGGGGAACCACCTTTGTTTCTGGCAAAATTTCCGCTTTCTTCTTCTTCTTCAGTGGAGGAGTTCCCTTCTTCTTTGGTGGGGGAACCGCCTTTGTTTCTGGCAAAATTTCCGCTTTCTTCTTCAGTGAAGGAACTTCCTTCTTCTTCGGTGGAATCTCTTCCTTTGCGGGCAAAACTTCCTCTTTCTTCTCTGGTGGAGGAATTTCCTTCTTCTTTGGTGGAGGAACCTCCTCCTTTTTGGGCAAAACGTCCTTCTTTTTTTCGGGAGAGGAGGTGATCTTTTGTTGTTTTGATGAAGATCCCTTCTTTTTTGATAGGGGGACTTTCATTGTTTCAGGGGGGAGGACTTTGAACTTCTCGGGTTGAGATTTAGGAATTATTGTAATTGCATTAATCTTACTCAATTTGTTCAATACTGGAGAAACCTTCGCAGCAGGGACACTCAAATGGTGGGCAATTTGAAAAAGAGTACACTCCTTGAGCTGATAGATCGCTTTATAAACTAGTCTTTGATTATTGGTGAGACCCAATTCGATCAATTTTCGCATCAGTTCGGGGGAAAATTGACTTTTTGAGTCGGATGGGGTGCTATTTTTCGTATCTTCACTTTTATGAACCAAAATTTTGCACCTAATTTATTCATTAATTATTATATTTAGAATTATGAACAAGTCCGGAATGGATAAGTTCGCAAGAATGACCAAGTCAATGGCGAAATCCAAACTTTTCTATTTCTTTTCCTATTAATTATGTCACTATTAGATTAAAAACCTCACTTTTACTATTCTCCATGACTTTTAAAGATACTCCCGAAAAGTCTTGCCTACAAGGTAAGGGATCCCATATTTTTCCGACATTATTTCCAAAAGCGCCTAATTTTTGAATGAAAATGAGAGATCTTTTAATTCTAATACGTAAAGTAATTTTAAATTACTATTTTTTCCATCTCAATTCTCATATATATTTTAATAAAATTATGCGATTTTCGCGCTCTTTAGCTGTTTGACGGCTAAATCCAGAATCCTTCTTGCGATTCGGCCCTTATAATCTAAATTAAGAACTGTTACATTTTTATCTTTGTCAATTACATAAATGGCATTCTTATCTGATTCAAATCCTTGCTGTGGTTTACCGACATCGTTTGCGCAAATTAAATTCGATTTAGTATCCAGCAGACGCTTATGTGCACAGTCGATTAATTGCTCCGGACTGACATTGTGTTCTGCCTTAAAGGGAATTAAAAAAACCTCAGGGTCGGCAGCTCTCGCGATTTCGATACATTTCTCGGTGGGCTTGAGTTTGACATCCAAGCCAGGCTGTTTTGATGCGATTTTGTGATGAACTACATCAATGGGAGTATAATCAGAAATTGCAGCTGCGCAAATAAAGATATCATGCTTATCCTTCCGAAGTAATTTATCAATATTTGCATTTAACTCCTCTGTACTAACAATTTCTATTGACTTCATATTCATAGGGATGTCAGCAGAGGTACCCTTTCCATATATAAGTGTTACATCAGCTCCCCGTTGCATGGCTTCAACCGCCAACGCCACACCCATCTTCCCAGTCGAAGGATTGGTTATAAATCGGACGGGATCAATATGCTCTCGTGTCGGACCTGAGGTAATTAAAACCTTGAGCCCTTCCATATCATGTTGGAGCGCACTACTCTCCAAGATAAATTCTGTCGTTTTTTGGACGATTTCATCGATATGTGCAATTTTAGCTTTTTTCTCCTCCATTCTAGGACCAATAAAATATACTCCATATTTTTTAAGGATTTCAATATTCTTTTTCACAATCGGGTGGGAATACATTGTTTCATGCATCGCAGGGACTATTGCAAGGGGAATTCGTCCGAAACCAGTTGTTACAACGGTTGTTACAGGAGTATCATCAATGCCACAGGCAATTTTTGAGATTGTATTCGCAGTTGCAGGGCAGACAAGGATCACATCTACATGATCCACTTCATTCCCTGCAAGGCTGACATGTTCAATTTTACCAGTTAATTCGGTCACAACTTCATTCCCTGTAGCCCAATGCATGAGATTAGGATCAATTATCTTCGTTGCAGCGGATGTCATAACAGCGAACACTTCAGCCCCTAAGCGCATTAATTGGCGAGCGATGATCGGGGCTTCGATAGCTGCTACACTTCCAGATATACAGAGAGCAATCTTTTTTCCACTCAGAACTTCACTCTCGGACCCTTGTATCGTTTTAGAAGGATGTTTCTCAAACATAGTTCTCATCACTTCATTTTATTTGCCAAGCTTTTAGAATGCAGGAGGATATTTTAAGTTATTTATTTTTATAAAGATTTTTCAGATCTTTATAAAATTTAAAGATCTATATAGAGTTAGTATTATTTGCTTTCTAATATGTAAATCCTTATATCTGAAAATTAATACTCTCAACTTGAGAATAAGAATTAGTAGGAATGTGATAGCACCAGTGGTAAAAGCAAGATGTCCCGGACACATTACAGGGTTTTTCGAGATATGCAAAAACAGTAATGGTGGGGATGCAAGGTATATTGGCTCGAGAGGCGCGGGGGTATGTATAGCACAGGGAGTCGAGACGGATTTAATAGTAAAAGAGAGTATAGAAAAGAAGATTGATATTGAGATTAACGGGAAAAATAGTTCAGCCCCAGTCACACGTTCCGTCATAGAGCAATTCTTGAAAATACTTAAAAAATCATATTCATTTTTAATAAAGCATATTATAGAAATTCCAATGAGTGCGGGATTTGGAGCAAGTGGTGCAGGTGCGTTAAGTACTGCAATCGCATTAAATACTGAATTAGGTTTGAATTTAACACGAAATACAGTCGCCACCATTGCACACATTGCAGAGGTTGAAAACCAAACGGGATTAGGTGATGTAATTGCGCAAACTCATGGTGGTATCGAGATAAGGCTTGAGCCGGGTGCACCAGGTATCGGAAGAATTGATAATATTATCGTAAATCCCATGCTCAATGTTGTTTGTGTAAATATGGGGAAACTTGAAACAAAGGAGATAATATCAGATCCAACTCATCAAAAAAGAATAAACCAAGCGGGTAAGAAGCTAGTTACAGAATTAATGCAGAAGGCGACGATAGAAAACTTTATGCGTCTATCAAAGAAGTTTATGGAAGATTCTGGTTTATTATCAGATAATTTGAAAGATTTATTAATTTACATTGAAGATTTGTATAAATTTCCGACTAGTATGGTTATGTTAGGAGAATCATTATTCACTTTCGCCAAAAAAGAAAAATGTAAAGACTTGGAGGATGAAATCCAAGCGTATTCCCCTGAGTTGCGGGTTTTCTCCTGTGATGTTGATTATTATGGTCCTAGAATTGTTGAGGTATCATAGATGAGTAAAGAGAAAGAAACCGGCGGCAGGTTCCTACCAAAAGATCATCCACGCTATGTTTCACTAGATATTAGACATCGGATTACGAAAGGATTTGACGATAATGTGGTAGCAAAGGCAGGTCTAATAGCTCACGGACGTGGAGAGGCGTTTGATTATATAGTGGGGGAACGTACAAATCAACCAGCGAAGGAAGCGATAAAGGCTGCCGCAGCGGCATTGTTATTGGCAAAACATCCAGTTATTAGTGTTAATGGAAACGTAGCAGCACTAGTTCCTAAAGAACTTGTGGCTTTAGCGGAAGTGGCTAAGGCAAAATTAGAAATTAATCTTTTTTATCATACAGAAAAACGATTATCTGCGATTAAGAGTTATCTAATGGGTGCAGGAGCCAAAATTATTCTTGGATTGAAAATGGAAGATCAGGTTTCAATTCCAGAGCTCTCTTCATTGCGAAGACATGTTGATCCCGAAGGGATATATGTAGCGGATCTCGTGGTAGTACCTTTAGAAGACGGTGATCGCACCGAAGCCTTGAAAAAGTTTCGGAAAAAGGTAATTGCAATTGATTTAAATCCTCTCAGTCGAACAGCCCAATGGGCGGATATAACAATTGTTGATAACCTTATTCGCTGTATGCCGTTACTCACTGAAGAAGTGAAAAATCTGAGCGGAATTGACACCCAAACCTTACAGAAAATAGTGGATTCGTTTAATAATAAAGAAAATTTAGGAAAAATGATTGAAATAATGGGGAATTATTTACGTGAACTAGCAGTGAAGGGAATTTATATTCCTGAGGCTGCGAAAGTATTTGCGGAAATGAAAGAGGATGAATAAAATGGATAAGAAAAAAATTTTACAAGTAGCCTTAGATTTTATGAATTTAGAAAGGGCTATGAAAGTAGCCCGCGAGTCCGTCAAGGGTGGTGTGGATTGGTTAGAAGCCGGAACACCTCTTATTAAAAGTGAAGGAATGAATGCAGTTCGGACACTAAAAAAAGAATTTCCAGATCATCAGATCGTAGCCGATATGAAAATTATGGATGTTGGCTCTGTTGAAGTCGAAATGGCTGCAAAAAGTGGAGCGAATATTGTCATTGTATTAGGCCTTTCAGATGATTCCACGATAAGCGAAGCAGTTGCCGCGGGAAAAAAGTATGGAGCACAAATCATGGTTGACATGATAAATGTAGAAAACATGATTGAACGTGCAGCTCAATTAGAGAGGCTTGGTGTAGATATCATTTGTGTTCATGTGGGAATTGATCAGCAGATGCGAGGAATAAAACCGCTGGATGTAACAAAACAAGTAGCGGAGATCATCACAACTCCTAAGTTGGCGATAGCAGGAGGTTTAAACTCCGAAACCGCACCAAAAGCTATCGAAGTGGGTGCAGATATCATAATTATAGGACATGCGATAACAGCGGCGCAGGATGCAGCAGAAGCGACTCGAATTTTAAAGGAAGCAATGGCGAAAGGAAAACCGATTGTGTCAAAATTGTTTAAAAAGTATGACGAGTCGGAACTGTATAAAGTTTTTAGCATGGTTTCCACACCTAATATTTCAGATGCAATGCATCGCAAACCTGCGATGAGTGGAATACGACCTGTCTGGGAAGGCAGTAAGATGGTGGGAAAAGCCGTTACCGTTCGCACCTATCCTGGAGATTGGTCGAAAACAGTGGAGGCGATTGATATTGCAGGGGCAGGTGATGTGATTGTTATTGATGCAGCCGGTGGTGAAGTTGCAGTTTGGGGAGAACTCGCCTCGTGGAGTTGTAAGGTAAAAGAGATTGCAGGAGTCGTTATTGATGGCGCAGTTCGTGATGTGGAGGATATTAAAGAGATAAAATTTCCAGCCTTCGCTCGGCATCAAACTTCAGCTGCAGGAGAGCCAAAAGGATTCGGAGAGATTAATATTGAAATTGAGTGCGGTGGGGTAAAAGTTGCTCCAGGAGACTGGGTAATCGGTGATGACAATGGAGTCATGATTATCCCAAAAGCACAGGCTCAAGAAATGGCGAATCGTGCTATGGATGTACTTGAACGAGAAAATAGGATTCGTGAGGAAATAAAACGGGGTAGTACATTATCAAAAGTATTACAATTAAAAAAATGGGAGAAAATAGTCGGATAATAATTGGTGATTACGTGAAGATTGTGATTATGGGAGCAGGTGCAATAGGAAGTTTATTTGGTGGTCTCCTTGCAAAAAATGGGAATGATGTGAATCTTATTGGGAGGAAGCCACATGTTGATAAAATTAATCAAGAGGGATTAATCATTGAAGAAAAAAGTGGGGAACATCAAATTAAGGTTCCTGCTACAGTTGATCCCAAAACTCTTGAAGCTCCCGAGCTCATAATTATCACGGTTAAGGCTTATGATACTGAACAAGCCATAAAAGATGTTCAGCCACTTTTCAAGTCCCATACTTACCTGATGTGTTTTCAAAATGGATTGGGAACTGAGGAAATTGCAGAATCCATTTTAGGGAAAGATCATATTATTAGGGGAACAACTTCAGAGGGAGCATTATTTCTGGAACCTGGAAGGATAAGACATACCGGTCCCGGAGATACAGTATTTGGAACCCCAAATGAAGAGCAAGATTCGTTTTTAAGTCATCTGAAAGATGTGTTTGAGAAAGCAGGATTTAAAACCTCAGTTTCAGATGATATTAAAAGGCTTGTTTGGGAAAAAATTTTTGTAAATGTGGCAATCAATCCATTTGGAGCGCTTACCGGGCTTCGAAATGGGGAATTACTCACAATTCCTCAGCTAAAGGAGTCGATGAAAGCAGCAGTTATAGAGGGAGTTCAAGTAACTGAAAAATTAGGATTAAATATAAAAAGGCACACTCCTATCGAGAAAGCGTTTAAAGTAGCAAAAATGACGGCAATGAATAAAAACTCGATGCTACAAGATATAGAAAAAGGAAAAAGAACGGAAATAGATTATATTAACGGTGCGCTCGTAAAGAATGGTGAAAAATTAGGCGTTTCCTGTCCGATTAATTCCGTGCTAACTGCACTAGTTAAAGGATTAGAAAAGAGAAACGAAATAGTGAGCCTTGAGGTGAATTAAATGGAAATCGAAGGTCTTTCGGAAGAAGAAGTGTTCAGTCAGATACTGGAAACCCTAAAACAAGGTGATATGAGTTATGATTCAGGACAAATTCTCGGTTCGATGTGCACCAAACCACTTGCGCTTAGTATTAAGCTTTATCAACAATTTTTTGATCGAAATTTAGGAGATCCGGGACTTTGGCGTGGTACATGGAAACTCGAACGAGATGCTATCAGAATTTTAGGAAGTTTACTCCATAATCCCCGGGCTACGGGTTATATTGTCACGGGAGGCACGGAAGCAAATCTTATGGCCATGCGTATTGCGCGGAACTCACATTTTAATGGGCATCCAGAAATTATCGTCCCAATTTCCGCACATGCTTCTTTTGATAAAGCTGCAGACCTCATGAGGTTAAATATTGTAAAAATCCCACTTACATCAGAACATACAGTTGACGTGGAAGCAGTAGAAGAAGCCATTTCAAAAAATACGGTTGGGATTGTCGGAATAGCTGGCACAACGTCTCTTGGAGTCGTTGATCCCATTGATAAACTGGCTGAAATTGCACTAGATCGCGGTATCTACCTTCATGTTGATGCTGCTTTTGGAGGTCTGGTACTTCCGTTTCTTGCAAAAATGGGTTACAAGGTACCACCCTTCGACTTTGAAATAGAAGGAGTTCAATCGATCACTGCAGATCCACATAAAATGGGATTGGGGCCGATACCAAGTGGTGGAATCCTCTTCCGAAATAAAAAGATATTAAAAAAGAGACATTATGAAATTCCATATCTCGCGGGGGGGAATATTCGGCAGGCAACTATTGTAGGAACTCGTAGTGGGTTTGCTGCAATTGCTACGTGGGCGATCTTCAAATGCTTAGGGCAGAAAGGATTTATAAAAATTGTGAAAAAATGCATGGAACTAACTAATCTATTGAAAAAGAAGTTAAAACCAATAGAGGGAATACAAATATTAAATGATCCACCACAAATGAATGTGCTGGGATTTACCTCTGATTATCAGATACGATCAATCGAAAAAAAATTACGAAAAAGAGGTTGGGCCCTTGGCGCCTTCCCAAATCTCTTACGGGTCGTCGTGATGCCCCATATCAAGGAAAACCACATTATAAATTTCGTAAACGACTTGGACGAAATTATGACCGAAATTAAATCGAGCCGTAAAAAACGAAAAGTTATGGATTCAACTTCTATTTCGGATTAGTTGTGAAAAAAAAAGAGGGAAATTAAAGGATAGATTTCTTTCTGAGGAGGAAAATTCCCAGGAGAGCCATTAGCCCAAACACAGCGTATATCAATTCAAATCCCGGAATGCCTCCGCCGATATTGTATGTTACCGTAGCAGAAACAGAGCCACCGACGTTCGAAAATATTATGTAATAGGTACTTGCGTCATCTGGGATAGTTATATCCCAAGATCCAGCCGTGGAGCTAGTTACAAGCCAGAGTTCGCCACCAGGGGGAGTACCGGTTAGGGTATCACAGATATATGCATTAATCGGACTAGTAGAAGTAAAAGATCCCGTGGCGGGTCCCGGAGTCAATGGTAAATAGACATACATGCTTGTACCGATCGTTTGAGAGCCGCTTAACGCCTGAGCGCCTACTGGTAATATACAGATAAGGACGAGTAGCAGAGCACTACTTAACATAAGGTGTTTTTTCCGATTCACTCACTCATCTCCACTCTTACAAATTATTAAGAGTTAAGTAAACTGGAAAGTCTTGTCTAATAAAGGTGAGCCTTTGAAATAAGTGGGTAACTATCACGAAAGTTTTTTAAAAATAGAAGAGTTGCCTGATTTTAAGAATAAATGAGAGAGAGTTCAACCTGTATTTGACTTTCTAAGGAATGAAAGCAACTGCCTCGATTTCAACCTGAATATCAAGTGGTAATCGAGCAACTTCCACGCATGATCGTGCGGGTGGCTTTTCTGTGAAGTATTTTCTATAAGTACGGTTCATTTTGTTAAAGGAGTTCATATCCTTGAGAAAGACTGTAGTTTTGACGATATTATCCATTGTTCCGCCGGCAGATTCAACAATTCCTTTGATATTTTCCATTGTGACCCGTACTTGATCCTTAAAAGCTTCGGGAATGCTTTTGGTCTCTGGATCAAAAGGTCCTTGTCCAGAAGTAAAAAGCCATTTTCCGATTTTAATTCCAGGGGAATAGGGTCCAACTGGTGGTGCCCCATTTTCTGCAATAATTACTTCTTTTTCCATAATATTCACTTCATCTGTTATTGTCATGATGGTAAAAATTGAGAAAGGAAAAGGGAATTTAAAATATTCCCGTGTCTAATGAATGCCCGCATTCACACTTCCGTTCCTTCGTGATTTTCGGGATAGCTTTGAAAATGAGGTTCCGAACATTTTCAACATTTTTTGTCATGACGTTAAGCACTTCTTCGATGGTTACCGGTTCGTCCCCATAGATATCCTTATCAGTCACCATGCTGACATTGGTGAAACAAATTTCAGCCTCGCGAGCTAGGATGCATTCGGGATAACAAGTCATGCCAATAACATGCCAGCCTTGTTTGCGGTAAAAAAGGGACTCAGCAGCAGTAGAAAATCGTGGTCCGTTAATACAGACATAGGTTCCCTTGTCGAGATGCTTCAAATTTAACTCTTTGGCAGTTTCAATGAGAATTGATCGGAGCTCAGGGCAGAATGGTTTTGCGAATGCCATGTGACCTACCACAGATCCTTCAAAAAAGGTGTCTTTTCGCTGACCAAAGGTCCGATCGAATAATTGGTCAATAACCACAAGTGTACCCACATCAATATCCTCTTGAAGGGAACCACAAGCACTTGGACTTATTAGGCGAGTCACTCCAAGAGCTTTCATCGCCCATATGTTAGCTCGGTAATTAATCAAATGGGGCGGAATTTGATGCCCTCGATCATGCCGTGCTAGAAAAGCGATTTTTCGATCGCCAACATTACCGAGTATAAAATTGTCTGAAGCCCTGCCATAGGGAGTGAAAACCTTGATTTCCATAGGGTTTTTCACAATTGAGGGGTCATAGTTGCCGCTGCCACCCATAAGCCCAATCTCTATTGGGAGCATTCCATCAATTTTTGCTTTATCTTCAAAATTGACCGGGATAAACGTACAACCTATATTTCGCACTTATAATCCGCTCCTATTCTTCAACGGGGATTTCAATAAAAGTCCTTACTTTGTAACCTGCATCCTCCAGAACTTTTCGTCCATGCAGACTACCGGTTAGCTCTATTAGAAAGCACTGTTCGACGATTTCACCTTCGAGTTTCTCGACTAATTTCGCGGCGGCGAGAGCAGTCCCGCCGGTGGCTAACAGATCATCCAGGATTAAGACCCGTTCACCGGGTTGCACCGCATCAACATGCATGATTATAATATCAGGGCCGTATTCCTTCTCGTATTCATGTTCCACAGTCTTATAGGGGAGTTTTCCTTTCTTTCGAATAGGTATGAACCCAGCTCCAAGCAAATAAGCGACCATCGACCCGAAGATAAAGCCGCGTGCCTCCATAGAAACAACCTTTTGAATATTCATGGTTTTATATGGTTCCGCCATTACGTTAATGGCGTCTTTCAACCCGTTGGGGTCTTGAATTAGTGTCGTAATATCCTTAAATTGGATTCCTTTTTTGGGCCAATCGGGAACATTCCGGATTTTCTCTAATAAATTCAATCTTTCCATCTCCGTAAATTAACAAATCAGTCACGATTCCTTTTTTTTAGGCTCTATTATAATTTTCCGCGTTTTTAATTCTACTAGTTTGTTTTCATAAAACATTTTACCCACAATAAAAAAGGGAAACATCAAATTTGTAGAAAACATATTCAAAATATGGGATGGATTTTTGAGTTCCCTAATTGGATATTAACTTGGATGAATAAAAAAGGAGGATTAAAAAGGAAAGTTGGATAAGAGTGAAATCTTTGAGGTATTATTAGGTATTGGATTTATAACGGTCATGACTATTCTATTTGTGTTATTATTTATCTAGTCTGACGAATGGAGAGAAAAAATAGGGAAGTAAAGTGTATTAAGCATATTTTTTCTTTACTTCTTTTTGGATTTCTTTTTAGTTGGTTTTTTCTTGGAGGATTGTTTCGGTTTTTAGCTAGGGGGTTCACTCGATTGCACTTTGAAGGCAGCTACGACATCCACGCGCCCTTTTCCCTGAGTATTGGGATCAAGCTTGAGATTAATCGCAGTATTCATTAGAAGGTCTTTTGCACCTTGTGGAGTAATATCGGGATATTTAGCTTTAAGTAAGGCTGCTACACCAGCACAATGTGGAGTGGCCATTGAGGTCCCGCTCGCTTGGGTGTGGTGTTCATCAATGACTGTTCCCATCGCAGTATCCTTTGCCCGTGCGGCAATGATATCGACACCTGGTAACACAATATCAGGTTTCACCCGCTTATCTAAGGTTGGACCTCGTGAGCTAAACCAGGCAATATTATCACGGTCATCAGACGCTCCGATAGTAATCACTTTTTTCGCGCATCCAGGGGAACCAACAGTGCTTGATCCGGGACCTGCATTTCCCGCAGCGATGCATACGATAATACCCTGATCCATGGCAGCATCGACAGCCATACTACAAGGATCCGTACCATCACAACTACCAGCAACGTTAGCACCTAAGCTTAGGTTCATCACGTGAGGTTTCTGTTTAGCTGCCCATTCAATTCCTGCGATAACACCACTAAATGTGCCCGAACCGTTTGAAGCTAGCACCTTTGCGCCAATAACTTTTGCTTCAGGAGCGACACCTATATATTTTGAATTAGATGCCTTACCATTTCCTGCGATTGTTCCTGCGACATGAGTTCCATGCCCATTCCCATCGAAGTAACCTTCATCTGTAAAATCCTCGGTTGCCACTACTTTTCCCTTGAGATCAGGATGATTGGGATCGACTCCTGTATCAACGACCGCAACGATGACACCTTCCCCCTTTGTCCCCTCTACATCCCAGACCTTAGGGGCACCAATGTGGGGCACGCTCTTATCGAGGCAGGTGTGCACTTCCATATCTTCATGAAGGAGTTTTAAGTCCGTATCCTTGCTCATTGCCAGAATTTTATTGGCGGGCATTTGAACCGCAACTGCTTTTATTATCTCATATACATGGAGTATCTTGGCTCCTTGGGCTTCAAGTTTTTTAGCCATCGCTTTTGGATCTTTTGCTTCTATGATAACTGGCATTAAAGCATCTTTTAGAGCATTTATCTTAACCTTATCAAGAAAGCTTGTTCGTTTAAATTTCTTTGCATTGAACTCGGCTTTCAGTCCATCTACTTTAGCTGATTTCTTACCTTTTGGCATATTCATCTCACCATATTCAAATTCTTCTTTATTTTCTCTTCACTAATTCTTTTGCACTCTTAATCCATTGTTCGACGTCTGCTTCTGTTGGTACTTTATTAATATCGCCGTGCCAACCGGGCTTTTTCTCAGCCTCATCCGCAAACCTCTCAACCCTATTGTGGAGATCTCCTGCCTTTTGTTTAGCCAATTCACCAACAGTTTCAATTCCCATTTCGAAGAGTAGGTTCGTGTATTCTTCAGCGGCACGCCTCACTCGGAATAGATCTGCCATACAAATCCATTTGAACAGAAGTTTTGGACTAATATTAGTAGCTTCCACAATTTCTACGAGAGAAGCAAGTCGTAAGTCTTCTGTAGTTTTAATCCCCACTCTTTTGAGATCTGCAGCGTATTCTTTGCCGATCCCTTCGATTTCTATAACATTCTCAATTTGGGATGCTTCGGGTGTTTTACTTTTGATTGAGGGCTTTTGTTTATCTGGCTCCTGTTTAGGGGTCTCCCCAATCTGGCTTGCCTGTTCAGTAATGGCTTTTTCGACATCTACTCGACCTTGACCCTGAGTATTGGGATCCAATTTAAGATCAATTGCTGTATTCATGAGAAGTTGCTTGACGTCCTGAGGATTGATATCTGGAAATTCTGCTTTGATTAAGGCAGCAACGCCAGCACAATGTGGAGTTGCCATCGATGTCCCGCTCGCTTGGGTGTGATGTTCATCAATGACTGTCCCCATCGCAGTATCCTTTGCCCGTGCGGCAATGATATCGACACCTGGTAACACTATATCTGGTTTCACACGCCCATCTAGTGTAGGTCCCCGTGAGCTAAACCATGCGATGTTATCAACATCATTAGAAGCTCCAATAGTTATGACCTTTTTCGCGCATCCAGGGGATCCGACAGTGTTCGAACCAGGGCCTGAATTTCCAGCAGCTATACAGACAATTATCCCTTGATCCATGGCAGCATTGACAGCCATACTACAGGGATCCGTCCCATCACAACTACCTGGAATACTGGCACCCAAGCTGAGATTCATTACATGGGGATTTTGTTTAGCTGCCCACTCAATCCCAGCAATTACACCGGAGAAGGTCCCAGATCCATTCGATGCCAAGACCTTAGCGCCGATTATCTTTGCTTCAGGTGCAACACCCATATATTTTGAATTAGATGCCTTACCATTTCCTGCTATAGTCCCTGCAACATGAGTCCCATGCCCATTTCCGTCAAAATATCCTTCGTCAGTGAAGTCTTCAGTTGCTACTACTTTCCCCTTCAGATCGGGATGATTGGGATCAACGCCAGTATCAACTACGGCTACAATTATCCCTTCCCCTTTATTTTTCATTTCCTTCCACACAACAGGTGCGCCAATATGGGGTACACTTTTATCAAGACAGGTATGAACTATCATATCTTCATGGATGAGATCTAGATCAGTATCCTTGCTCATTGCCAGAATTTTGTTGGCGGGTATTTCAACCGCCACAGCTTTAATGATGTCATAAACATGAAGGACTTTCACCCCTTCCGCTTCTAACTTTTTAGCGTAAGCTTTCGGATCCTTCGCCTCTATAATTGTGGTCATCGGTGCATCTTTTAGAGCATTCATTTTCACTTTATCCAAGAAACTAATACGTTTAAATTTTGTAGCATTAAATTCTGCTTTCAGCCCAACATCTTTTCCGGCTGATTTCTTACTTTTTTTCTTTGGCATTTCGTCTCGCCTTCTTTTATTCATAATTAACGTTTTTTAAAAAAATCATATAGATACTTATTTTCCTTCGATTGTTTTTAAATAGTTATTGGGGGTCTTGGAAAACGGATTTTATATCTTAAAACAAAAGTATTAAAGCATAAAAGTTATAATTGAGCTTATATCATACGATATCGAAAAATATGGTTTTTGTGAAGACCAGTTTGAATCATTAAAACAAGTTTTTGCTTGATCTTTATATGAAGGCTAACAGGTGATATTATGTCCTCTAAATACCCCTATATGGATGCAGACTTGGATTTAGAAAGTCGAGTTGAAGATCTCCTTAACCGTCTCACTTTGGAAGAAAAGATCTCGCTCTGTGCTGGTTGGGGAAAGAAAACTTTTGTTCCGTTCTTTACCCATCCCATCGAACGCTTGGGCATTAAACCCTTTAAAATGACCGATGGACCTCATGGTTTAGGTACCGGTAGCTCAAATGCAAAAAGATGTACATATTTTCCTGTTGCTATTTGCAGGGCTGCTACATGGAATCCACTACTCTCAGAAAAATTTGGTGTGGCAGTGGCTCAGGAAGTACGAGAGATCGGATACCATATGCTCTTAGCTCCAGGAATCAATATTCAACGAACTCCGTTATGTGGAAGGACGTTTGAGTATCAAACGGAAGATCCCTATCTCAATAAAGTATTAGCCGTCGCGGTCGTAAAAGGGATACAGAACCAACGAATTGGAGCGTGCGTGAAACATTTCATTTGTAACAATCAGGATGCTAACAGATTTAGAGTGAGTTCTGAGGTAAGTGAAAGAGCCCTTCAGGAGATTTACTTCCCAGCTTTTCAAGCTACTGTCCGTGAAGCAGATGTATGGGCTTTCATGTCCTGTTACAATAAAGTGAATGGGATTTTTGGTAGCGAACATAAACATCTCCTGAGGGACGTATTAATGGACGAATGGGGCTTCCGAGGGTTTGTCGTCTCAGACTGGGGCGCTACTGCCAGCACCAAAACCCGAAGGTGTGTAAACGCAGGATTATCACTTGAAATGCCATATCCCCTAAAATTAACAAAGAGGAAAATTTTGAAGGCACTGGAAAAAGAGAGAATTACAGAAGGAACACTCAATGATAATATCAGAAGAATATTACGCGTAATGTTTCTGGTAGGTCTATTCGATGATGAAAGTAATATCCCTCCTGGAAGCCGAAATACCTCCGAACATCAGAAGGTTGCTTCGGAAATCGCCGCAGAAGGTATAGTACTGTTAAAGAATACGAAAAATTTACTTCCTCTTAACATCAAAACCCTTCAAAAAATCGCCGTCCTTGGACCAAATGCCGAGAAGAAACATGCCGGAGGTGGGGGCAGTTCCGCCATAAATGCGTCCTATGAAATTACTCCATTGGAGGGTTTGAAAGAAAAAATTCATGGAAAATTCGGCTTAACAACTTCTGTGGGTGAAGCGGATATCGCTATTATTTTCGCAGGGTTGAACCATGATCAGCACAATGATGCAGAGGGTATAGATAGAATTGCTCTAGATCTTCCCCAAGATCAGGTTGATCTAATAAACCAAACGGTGGAAGAAAACCCCAATACCATTGTAGTGCTTATTAATGGAAGTCCAATTGCTATGAGTAGCTGGATCGATAAAGTACCAGTTGTTCTCGAGGCGTGGTATCCTGGATGTAATGGGGGTCATGTGATAGCCGACACTCTGTTCGGGGAAGTCAATCCTTCTGGAAAACTCCCTATTACCTTCCCAAAAAAACTAGAGGATTCACCCGCCCATAAATCTTCACGAACCTACCCGGGTGAAAAAAATATGGTCTATTATGAAGAAGAAATTTTCGTTGGCTATCGATACTTTGACACGAACCATGTTGAACCACTCTTTCCCTTTGGACATGGATTGTCCTACACTACATTCGTGTATGAAAATCTCCAAATTCACAAAAAAACAATGTCAAAGGATGAGAAGTTATTAGTAACCTGTGATATAAAAAATACTGGGATCTATCCCGGCGCAGAAGTCATCCAACTCTACATCCAAGATGTGGAATCAAGTGTTGAACGTCCTTTTCAAGAGCTAAAAGGATTTCTAAAAATAAAACTCAATCCCGGCGAGAAAAAATCAGTAAACTTCGAGATAACAACCCAGGATCTATCTTTCTTTGATGAAAACAATCATTGTTGGACTGCAGAGAAAGGTATTTTCAAAATTCTCATTGGTAGTTCCTCGCGCGACATTCGTCTTCGTGGTGAGATAGAGTTTGTTGGTTAGGTGATATTTCTTAAATAATCTTTAATGGTATTTTATCTTACAATAGAAGAGAATAGTATCGTTTTTTGATAGGAGGATAACAATGGTAAAGTATCATTATGGCGACGTTCCTGATAATATCGTAACGAAGCCCTTCATCCCGCTGGGTTACAATGTATATACGTTGTTTAGAGAGGTCGGACATGAATATTTGAATAATGCCTTGAATACTCTATCAAATTCACTATATAAGTTTGCTGTAGTACGGTTAGATGAGGCGATCCTGACTTCGCGCCAGTTAATAGAGGGTAAGCTTACTGATCCAGACAAAATTCTGCTCTACGCGTTCTTTCCGCCCGTGATCACAATACAGACTGAACTTCAGCAAGGTCTAACGAAGTTGTTATATGGGGATTCTGCAAGCACAGCCTTCTGTGTGATCAATGATATTTCAAGGGAGATAGCTTTCATTCTCTGCTCTCATCAAGAGGATGGTATCCCCGTTGATTGGTGGGTTGCGGGGCCAGACGATGAATTATTAGATCGCCGTCATATTAAATATGGAGTGAAGCTTCGAGATATTCCTAAAAAGGTGAAGGGTATCCAAAAAGTTGGGGAACGTTTGACAGATGTATTAAAAGATGTTAGAAACGAACGAACGCCTCAGTTTTCAGCAGCAGCATTTGTAGTTTGCCCAGTCTATGGCACAGCGGCTTCAAACTTTCTGGTGGAAAATTCCAATTGGGAAGTCCTAGCGGGACTTTGTGATGGAATGAATGCCAAAGCGACTTATAAATTACCGGATTATTGGTTTTGCTACGTGCCATGGCCGCCCTTTGTTCAGACTTTGGCACTTTTAGGGAGGGGGGATTTTGCTAAACGCTTAACTGGGTTGAGCACTGACTTTCGATTATTTTCACAGCCTGTAGAGGAGGAAATGAGGGGACTTTTAAAGGATGAGGTGCCTGAGGTTTGGGAAGTGAATTTTATTCGAAAATGGAAGGAACGAGGTCTTCCAACCCCTAGAATGACAGTTGAATGTCAGTTACCAGATTTCCAAGACAAAAATACCTACGAAAAGGAAAAATTTGATTGGGAATACCCAAGCGAACTCACCCCGATATTCCTAGAAGATCTAGGAATGGATATTGAGGATGCATTACAGGGTATCTATCTTGATGTTACTCATGAGACCGATAGAGACGTAAAAATTGATAAAAAATCAATTATATCAACAGGTTATGGAAGGAAAACGAAAATACTTGATTGAAAAGCATGAATGTACCTCAATCATTCCAATAATATGTCCCTTTTCTAAGAATCCGAAAACTATTAAGTAAAGAAAATGCTATATTCAAAAAGAAGCTACTTAACAAGAAGAATTGATGAGGTTTCATCCCAATGGATAGGAAGAAGAGTGGGGCGTTGACCCTTTTTTTTATCATTCTTGCATTTAATTTTATGGCAATCAATATTAATTTGATGTTTTCATCTCAAAATATGTCTCCAATTACACTACCTGAGCCGAATTCGATGATTCACTCAAAAATCTTTAATTGGGATTCTACAATAACCCGAGGTGTTGAACAAAATCCTCTCGCAATAGTTACAGGAGATGTAAATTATGATGGGGAAATCGATATTGTCACAGCAAATAATGATTCAGATTCAATTACGATTCTTTCATGGAATATAACTAGTGGGGATTGGATCGTATCTAATCGATCAGTAGGGGATGGCCCAAGTAGTTTGGATATTGGAGATGTGGATAGTGACGGGTTTGTTGACATAGTAATCGCAAACATGCTTTCAAATAATATCACAATTTTGCTCTGGAATAATACTCTTCGTGACTGGGTTTCCACCTCGCGCACTGTCGGGACTCAACCGAAAGCAGTCTGTATTGGCGACGCCAACAATGATGGTTTCAACGAAATAGTCGTTGCAAATTACGCGAATGATAATATATCGATATTTACATATAATCTTTCAATTGGTAATTGGAATTCGGAAATAACAAAAAATGTTGGAAATGGACCAGTAGCAGTCGAAATCGGAGATGCTAATAATGATGGATTAAATGAAATCGTTACTGCAAATGAGCTAGATAACCATGTATCAATTTTACAATGGAATGAATCAATTCCAGATTGGAATCCATATAGTTTTAAAAACGTTGGAACTAAGCCTACAGGAATGGCTATTGAAGATGGGAATAATGATGGGTTCAATGATATCATAACAGCAAATTTTGATGATAATTCAGTCACCGTTTTAAAATGGAATACGGTGAGTGAGATTTGGGAGGCCATAACCCATACGGTGGGTACACAACCTGCTTCGGTTGCAGTCGGTGATGTTAACTCTGATGGTCAAAACGATATAATTACCACAAATTATGGCGATGCGAATATTTCTATTTTAGTTTGGAACGCAATAGCGGTTAATTGGACTAGTACAACCAGCAGTGTGGGATCTGGACCAACTTCAGTCGTTATTGGAGATTTAACTAATAATGGATTAAATGATATAGGAATTGCAAATAGCCTGTCCAATACAGTCTCAATTGTTCCTTGGAATACGACATCAGGTTCATTAGCTCCGAGCATCACACGAAACGTCCAACCAAATCCTGCAGCGGTGGCTTTGGGTGATGCAAATAATGATGGTGAAATGGATATAGTTACCGCTATTTCTAGTGATAAATTGGTGTCTATTCTTTGTTGGAATGAAACCCAAAATAATTGGAACTCAGAGATTACTCTGGATGTTAATGTATCGCCTACATCAGTTTGCATAGGGGATGCTAATAATGATGGCGCTCAGGACATTGTCCTAGGCAGTTCAATAACAAGAGAAAATATATCAATTTTGCTTTGGAATAAATCCACAAGCTCCTGGGATACACCTATTGTTCAATATGTTTCTTGGTGGTTTGCATGGGATGTGACAGTTGCGGACGCAAATAATGATGGTGCTAATGATATCGTAATTGCAAACAAATTTCAAGTGGTGATTGCTCTTCTACTTTGGAATAAAACTCTAGGGAATTGGGACCCCCTAGCTAATCGAACCATACCAGGTCCACCTTCCCAAATCGAAGTAGTAGATGTTAATAATGATGGTTTTAATGATCTGGTGGTTGCAGGAAACTATTCTGCAGGTGTGGAACAAATTGAAATCTGGATTGCATTGTGGAACAATTCTAAAGGTGATTGGGATGCCTTTTCTACCAAACCAATAAGTACGTCCCTAACAAAGTTTACACCTGCAGTGGCGGTAGGAGATGCGAATAATGATGGCCTAAATGATCTTGTGGTGACTGATAAAGTCAAGAATAATGTAACGATTTTATGCTGGAATGATTCGATTAAGACATGGAATCCTCCAATCTATAAATTTGTTGCAGCAGACCCGATCTCAGTAGAGATAGGTGATATAAACAATGATGGGCAGAATGACATAGTGACTTCCAGTGAGGGGACCACTTCAGCATCAATACTTCTGTGGAATGCGATTACCCAGGATTGGGAAACCCAAATATCATACCCATTGGGGGTTGGTTCAAGAGCCGTTATTATTGGAGATGCTACCAATGATGGGATGAATGATATTATAACAGCAAATTATCAACCTAATACAATTTCTGTGCTACCCTTCAATCGATATCCATTTATTTTGTCGCAAACAGCACTCCAATCAAATCCAGTTTGGGTGCAAAATGAAGATTTTGGATGGTTTTCCATCAATCTTACAACATTTGAAAGTGATGCAGAAGATAAGAAATTGAATCTTACCTGGTATACTTCGGGTTTAAACACGTCGCTAGTAAATGTTATGGGAGAATTTTCTACTAATTCGGTTCTTAACTTTTCTTCTATAGCGAATGAATATGGGAATACAACTTTTACGTTATATCTTAGAGATAGCCATGTTTTTCTTGATGGTATATCGATTACAATTGTAGTGAATGCAGTCAATGACAACCCTGTTATTTTATCAGAGGATGAAATTTCAAATAATCCTGCGTGGGTTAGAAATATCGATGCAGGTGCATTTTCAATCAATTTAACAGCTTATGGATCAGATCTGGAAGATAATAGAACCGTGTTGAAATGGTTTGTTGTAGGTTTAGATCCACAAATTGCTACAGTAACAGGAGAAAATTCTAGCGATGATATCCTTGTTTTTAATCCTGTGGGAGTGGGAAGTGATTCATTTTATCTAGTTCTTATTGACAGCGGAAACGAAACGGATACTATTTTAGTCACTATTAACATCGAATCAAATCTTGGATTAATCCTCGCTATAACAATTCCAATAGTCGTGGCTGCGCTCGTTGCTATTATTTATGTAATATATTGGCGACGCCGAAAAACGCAACCGAGTCGAACCAGATTAACCCAAAAAACTGAAAAAAAAGCTAAAACCTAAGTTATTCCAGTTCTTTTTAAGATAATAAATAATTAAAGTCAGTTTTCCTTTAAATGAATTAACGCAAAATATTAGGAGTTTGAAAAATGCAATCCAAAGAACGCCAACTTTATTCCCGACATGCCATGCTGGAAGGGTGGGACCAAGAACTAATCAAGAATGCAGTCGTCTTCCAAATAGGAGTGGGTGCATTGGGGTGTGAAATTGCAAAAAATTTGGCCCTCACAGGAGTTGGGAAAATAATTTTAGTTGATGATGATACTATCGAGACCTCTAATTTATCAAGGCAGATGTTATTCTGGCCAGGCGATGAGGGGCGACCTAAAGCAGAAGTAGCGGGAGAACGCTTAAAAAAGTTCAATCCATACATGGAAGTTGAGACTCATTTCACAAAATTACAGGAAGTCCCAACACCGGTGTATGAGAAGGCGGATGTGGTGATCGGGGGTTTGGATAACATCAAAGCGCGCCTAGATTTGAACGATATTTGTTTGAGGTTAAAAAAACCACTCATCGATTCGGGAACCTTAGGCTTCGAAGGGCATGTACACCTGGTTCTTCCGGATGGATCAATTCCAGACAATGAATTTAACACCCCTTGTTTGCGATGTCTATTGCCGGTACCCCCTGCGGATGAAAAATTGATAGCGGCCTGCACCCCGAAGGGAATTCCGAAGAAGAGAGAGCATTGTGTTCTTCGTGCAGAATATTTTTTTGCTAAAGAATATAATCGAAGTCCCGACGTGAAAGATCCAGAAGATGTTAAAATATTAGTCAGGATGGCGAATAAAGATGCAGAGAATTGGAACTATGCACCCACTTTTATTGAAGAAGACATGGAGAATATTTTGAAAAACAAGATGCCGGCTATCCAGACAGTAAATGCGGTCATATCTAGCATTCAATCACATGAGGTGCTAAAAATTATTCATCTGTTAAAGGGGAAAAGCATAGGATTGCCGATGTCCCCATCATATCTCAATTATAACGGAGTTTATGGATTAATTGAGTATATTGAGATTGGAAAATGGGATGACTGTCCAGCTTGTGGTAAAGGGCAAGAAATTCGGCAGTTAATTGTGGATCCAAATGGGGGCATTAGTACCGTTTTTGAAGGATTGAAGACGGCAGGCTTCGATTTAAATCCCAAGATGTGGTCAATGACCAGAGAAATTACTAAAAAAATAGTATATAATCCCTTTATACCTCAATTCAATGATTTGAGTAAGAATATCAATGACGCTGGAATCATGGAACATGATGTCTTATTGTTAGTGGCACCAAAAGAAGAGCCGATTCGACTCCTCATCGAGTTTCTCAAGGAGAGCGAGAAATAATCATAGCTTTTGAAGAACAATTATCCATTCTTTTTTAATATTTCCCCCATGACGTGCTCGAGGAATCTTTAGACGTTTATTAATAATGTCATACGAATAGTTTATCACATTTTCGTAACCAATCTCATTTTCTGCAAATTGAATGAATATCTTTGGCGTGGGGATGTGAATATTTCGCATATTATTACTGCCAATCACGATACAATAGTACCCCTCAGGTCGAAGGTGCGAGTACACTTCCAGTAGATTCTTACGCATCTGCATGAAATATAAGGTAACGATTCCAGCCCGTTTTCTATCGAAGTTATAAATTTTGGTAATGATTTCGTTGAGTTCTTTATGACGGAACTCAGGAAGATCATTATAGTATTCTTTATACACCTTTTCTGTTCCGATAAATTGCTTATGGAGTGGATGGATCTCCTCAGCCTGAAGAAGATTAGCCCAGAATGCCTCTAATTTATGAATTCGAACATAGTCTAAAGCATTAACATAGGGTGGAGAAGTTACCGCTAAATCTACCTTTTGAGGGGATTCAATGTGAGTTGCATTTCGCCTGATGAGTTGTATATTTACATCGCTGAAATCGTATTGTGAATATTCTTCGATGATTTTCGTACGGGAACGGAGTGATTTTCGATAAATTTCAAAAGTTTGAATAGTTTTATTCTCCTTCTCTTTGGCAAATTTAGTTTTTGCAGGATGTAATTGATCATTATCAGCTAAAGAAACATTACGGATAATACTGGCAAGAACTAAGAGAAAAAAATTGCGAATTGGAGGATTCTTGATATCAAGAATATATTGTTGAAGTCTCATTAAATCCTGCATAACTTTAGGGGCGAACCAATAGGAAATATTTGGGAAAGATGGGATTATTTCTTCTTTTGTACTCAAATTTTTTGAACATTCAGTGAGAAATTTTTCTATTAAATTGTATTCTTCTGTAAATTGTTGTAGATTTAAGGGAGTAGTCTTAACTTTTGATATGAGTTGTGCTAATGGGTTAATATCGATACCAATGGCATTTCGATGGAGTAACTGAGCTTCCAAGAGAGAGGATCCTGAACCACAAAAGGGATCGAGAATAGTATCTGTTGGTTGTGAAAATTGTTGAATACAGAATTGGGGAATTTGTGGAATAAATTTTGCAGGATAAATAAGAATACCATGAGTTAGATATGTAATCATAGTTCCTTTAAATTTTTTTGTTGAAGTAGTAATGTTATTAACTTTAACATCATAAATTCTTTCTATTTTGGGAGAGTCGTCAATTGTAAGAATGAAATTTGAGGGATGTTTGTATATCTTTTTGTTCCCAATTTTTGTACTTGTTATAATCTGGGATTTATTAGTTTTATTTGATATGTTTGATCTTTTCAATTTTACTCAAGTTTTTTGGTCTCTAAGGTTTGCTTTGCTTCCACCCAAACCTTTGACTCAACATCTTTTTCAATGATTACACCAGGAGAGATAATCGATTGAAAGCCTATCTTTTTTCCGGGGTAGATTGAAACATTAATTCCAATAAAGGTTTCATCTCCAATAACTGCCCCGATTTTATCACGAGGAACAGGAACTTCCTCTGAATTGATGGTCATCATAATTGGTTGTTTTCCAGGAATTAGATTCCAAGTTTGCGTACCTGCACCAAACTCAACATGACGTCCAATAATACTATCCCCAAGATAACTTAACCGACCAACGGATGTATTGTCAAAGATAATACTTCTTTTAATCTCAACCCCGAATCCAATTGTCACATTATTTCCAATACTGCAATATTTACGTAGTAAGGAATTTGTCCCAATATAGGTATTATTACCAATGTAAAGTGGCCCAACCAGAGTAGCCCCAGGACGAACTACTACATTTTCACCAATATAAACGGGTCCATCGATCTTGACGCGCCCTGAGACTTGAGCAGTTTCCGATATGTACGTCCCCTTGCCTCTTAATAATTTATTGAGGATAAACTCATTTGCGGTGAGAATATCCCAAGGGTACGTAATTTCAGACCAATCTTTCTCCCAAACACAAGCATAAACACGCTTTTTTTTATCGATGAAAGTTTGTATAGCATGATCTAGGACCTTTGTAGAATGAAGTGCTTGGAAAATCTCATTAGGATACACGTACAAACCCGTAATTGCGAAATTTGAGGGTTCAGTTCCTTTTTTTGGTTTTTCAATAATTTTTTTAATCTTAGCTTCTTCATCTATCACTGCAACTCCATATAAACTAGGATTATCAACTAAGGTGACAGTGATTGTCAAATCAGATTTTAAATTCTCATGTGTTTCAATAGTACGAGTAACTATTTCCGCATCAGCCAAGAAATCCGCGTGCGCCACAAGAAAGTGAGGGTCATCTTTCAGGTTTTGCTCGCCTGCAAGGATTGCTGCCTCTACACTTTCAATCTTTTCTTGTTCCAAATATTCAATATCAACCCCAAAATCATAACCACTTCCAAAATACTCCATAATTTGCTCTTTCTTATAGCCAACAACAATAAGGATATCTTTCAACCCCGCTTCTTTGAGGTTGTGAATGACGTGTTCAAGTGTTGGCTTTCCCCCGAGTGGTAACATTGGTTTTGGAATTGTTTTTGTTAGAGGGCAAAGTCGACGACCAATTCCACCAGCTAAAATTAGTGTTTTCAAATTTTTCACCTATACATTCCTTTATCTTGAAAAAGTTGTTCTGAGATTCTTTGCGTAAGCCTACCTCAGCATTAATCCTTATAACATAAGCTCGCTTTAATTAAATATAAATTCAAGGATAAATAAAAAAAAATTTAATTAGAAGAAAAATCAACTAACACTCATTATTGGTGAACTATTATGAGCTTAAGCAAAGGGAAGGCAAAAGACCTCATGAAGCGCGCACTTAAAAGGGATGACCTTGAAGAGATTAATCGCCTTATTTTGGAATATCCAATGCTTATCGATGAATTTAACTTAGATCCTTATAAATGGCTAGATACGGAGAAAGCGGTGATTTGCGCACTTGGGATTATGGAAGATGAAATGAGTGGCCCGGCACGCGCGGATGATGTGGTTAAGAGTGTTATTGTAGATTTACGAAAAAATATGAGTGATATCGAAGTCTATGCCATTTTAGACCGGTTAGAGCGACAGAAGTTTATAATGCGGCGTGGCTACGGATATGTGCTCACTGCGAATGGTGCGGAAATCTGCGATGAAACTTTAACAAAAATAAGTATTGACTAATGAAACACTATAGTTCGTCCATGTCGAATTGCATTTTACTTTTAGATACTAATTGAACTTCATAATCCTTAGCAAATTTTCGTGAATGTTCACTAAATGTTTTTCCAATAAGTATTCCCTTTTTTAAGGGGGTTCCATTAACAATACGACTCAGTTTTCGAATAACATTCACACCTATACTACGACCCCAATTAACAACTAAAACCGCAGTCGTCTCTCCAACTTTATCAGTAGCCACAATATCCACATTTTGTTTTTTTCCATCATCACGCTTTACCTGCACGTTAAAATCGATATCCAAACCTTTTCGTGTGAAATACCGATATGCTAATTCCATCAACGATTCTTCATTTGCTTGCATTTTCATAACTCCTTTATGACATCTTCATGTCATCCCCTCTTTTACTACTATTTCAAACTGTATATTCCGAGAGTAATATGGTATTACCTGACGAGATATCAATGAGTCGGTAACAAATTGAAAAAATAGAGCTTAGGAAAGATTGAAAATAATAGATCGAGGAGTGATCTTTTGATTTATCTCTTTTCTAGTTCTTTAATCGCCGTATAGATGATTTCAAATAGATCTTCAATTTGATTAACCTCGAGGCATGAAAAGGCAATCCTAAGGTCAGTTTCATTGATAGCGATTACGCCTACACCATATTTTTTTAATAAGTGTTGCCTTAATTGTTCGGTATTAACGGTATTAAGTTTTAAACACATAAAATAGCCTGAATTATACGGATAAACATTCCAAACCTCTGTATATTTCGCATTTTTGAGGACTCGTTTGACTTCTAAAGCTCGTTCCTTGAGGATTTTAAATTTTTCTTGTTGTTCTTGGCGAAAGGTCGGAGATTCTAAAGTTTTTAGGACTACAGTTTGAGAGGGGCGTGGGCAGTTGGAGATATTTCCACGTATCGCCCCCATAGTTTTCTTCTCGAGTGCTGCGTATAATTCGTTTGGAGTATCTGCAGAACCATATGTGATAAACCCTACCCGAAATCCCCAAACAAATTCTTCTTTTGTTGCACCATCAAGTCTAATTGCGAGAAGGCGTTTATCTAAGTTAGCGAGATATCCAAAAAGCGATTCCTTCAGGGTTTCTTCTGCATAGTAGAGACCAAAATAGGCGTCATCCGTTACAACGATGATGTTACAACCATTTTTCGCGATTTGATGTAGAATTTCTACAATTTCTTTGGCTTCAGTTTTTGATATTGAATAACCTGTAGGATTATTTGGGAAGTTCAAAAGAATTATTAGTTTTCCGGCTGAAGAACATCGTTCTAACGTTTCTCGAAACCCGATGAGGTTAAATCCTCCATTTTCATCATAGAATGGGTAGTATTCAATGTCAACTTCTTTACGGACACCAAAGATCAGTTTATAATTTCCCCATAATTTATCAGGAAGGATCAACTTATCATGAGGATTTGTGAACAAATCCGCTACGAGGCTTAATCCATGGGTAAGCGCATTAGTCACTAAAGGAAGGCTAAACTTCTTGTTCTGGAGCTGGGGATTTTCTTGAAGCATTTTTTCCTTCCATTTTTCTCTTAATTCTGGAATACCAGAAGCGGGTGCATAGAGAAAAAGTTCTCTAGGTAATATTTCATTGAAACATCTATAGGCAGATGGTAAATACATTGGCTGATCCCCTTCGGTGGCAACACCTATCGTCGCATTATATTTGTTTGCGAGTTTCTTTGCTTCACCACCTTGGCTTAAAATCCCCTTAGGAAAATAAAGTTTCTTGCCCAGATGAGAGAGCATTTCATAAATATGGACATTTCCTTTTTTGATTATCTCATTTAATTCTTCTGCTAATGGATTCATATAAATACCCTAACATGATTTTTTATTTTTCAAGTTGTTTTTTCAATTCATTTTCAAAGATCGAGTATGCATCCTTTCCCCATAGACAGAATACGACCTTTTCAAGACCTGTGTTTGTGAAAAGATAGTCTATCGTTGTTGATAGCATAATGGTTGCACATGACTCTATAGGATAGCCAAAAATACCGGTGGAAATAGCTGGAAATGCAATGGATTTCAAATTATTTTTGTTGGCAACTTTCAAGCTATTCAATGTAGCATTCTTTAATTTTGCATCCTCATCGCCTTCACCCATACGAGGGCCAACTGCATGAATTACATGTTTTGCTTTTAATTTTCCACCAGTAGTAATTACGGCGCCACCTACAGAGGTTCCACTGATTTTATCGCACTCCTTCTGTATGGCTGGACCGCCTCTTTTACGAATTGCACCAGCCACGCCGCCCCCTAAAATTAACTGGGCGTTCGCTGCATTCACTATGGCGTCAGTGCACTGTTTTGTTAGATCACCGTCAACGATCTCAATTTCCGAATTTTTGATTGAAACTTTCATATTTCCACCGTATTCAGCAAATGAATAATAGTTTAAAAATTTGTTATAATTATTCCAATTTATCAAGTATTTTATTCATGTTTGTTCGGTAGTATCGGAAAGCATAGAAAATTAATAATCCACCAGATATTACTGAGAAAAGTAGGTTATAATCAAATCCATACATTGCAATCATTAGTATAATTGGTACAACAACCATTAAAATCCCAAATATTAATTGGACAATAAATGTTTCATTCACTCGAGCTTTCATTATATTATTAAGATCCTTATCCGATTTTTCAGCAAGATTCATCAGATTAAGTCTTACATTATAAACCCGGAAGGCATAAAAAATTAAGAGCGCGCCGGAAATTATACTGAAGAGTAAGTTAAAATCAAACCCATACACTGCGATCATCATTATAATTGGAACAACGACCATTAAAATCCCAAAAAATAATTGCACAATAAATGTTTCGTTTAGTCGTGCTTCAATTTCAAGTTTGATATACTTTTCGTCCATTATTTTCCATCCGTACAAACTAATTTGGTAATTATTACCATTTTTAAAACATAACCTTCAAATTAGTTATAAAAATTTATAAATTTCTATAAAAATCTATAAATTCCTATGCTAACCATCCATCTATCCACTCGCGAATAGACCAGCCCTAAGGTTATCAGACTGTGCGCCCGTCGCCGGGTTCAAGCCATCCAGCACGGTATTGAGGGCTACCAAGAGGGGACTCTTGTGATTGGTCACTGGGTCTGGAGACCTGAAGGGAGTTACCCAACTCTACTCAAAGGGTACCTGGATTCTTGCCCCCTTCCCAGGATGGACTGCTCGGGTTCAAACAAGGCTTTAAAACGTCCCTGACTTGTGCGAACAACCGCAGGGAAAGGAGGGAAATACTTCCTGAAACGCAAGCGTTCTTTAAGTAATATGCTCACACCAAGAGAATGGTGTGGCTAAGGAGATAAACAGTCCCCTCCTATTTAAAGTTTCGGGATCGGGTTGCACATTTCTCCCATTTGCGCATTTTGTGGGATCGCTTTTTAGAATTTTTTATAGATTTTTGTGATACAGTTCAAACGATATCACATTATTTAAATTTTGAATGCTATTAAAATGTTAGGTTACCCTAACATTTAAATATATTCTTTCCTAAAATTTTGGTAAACCTAAAAATGTGTTGGAGGTCCGAAAAAATATGACTGATTTATCAACCCATGTTGAAGATTATTTGGAAGCCATTTTAAAACATATTAAACGTAAAGGGTATGCGCAAACGAAAGATATTGCGGCAGAGTTGAACGTGAAGCCGCCTAGTGTATCAGAAATGTTATCTAAATTAAAAAGTCAGGGGTTGGTTAATTACAAGAAATATTCAACAATAACTCTAACTTCTTTAGGAGAAGAGTTCGCGGAAAAAGTATTAGAAGGTCATAATACAATTAAAAAGTTACTAATGTTTCTAGGGGTACCAGCTGATATCGCTGAAGATGATGCTTGTGTAATGGAACATAAAATTCATCCCAAAACTATGAAACAACTAAAATCATTTGTTAATTTTATAAAATCTTATCGAGATTCCCCTGATTGGTTAGAGACTTTTGAAAAATACTGTAAAAAGGGTTGATAAAATGAGTGAAGGAAGAAAGAGGAAACGAAAAAGAGGACATGGAGGCCATGGCAAACGAAGGCATTGGAGAAAACATGAAGAGGCAGTAGATTTCAGAGTAGTGCTCTTGGGAAATCCAAATGTAGGAAAAAGTGTGATTTTTTATCGATTGACTAAGACCTATGTAATCGCAAGTAATTTTCCCGGAACTTCTGTTTCCATTACGGAAGGGATCGGCAGATTTCCGTATAAGAAAGGTCATCACCATGTTAGAGTCGTGGATACGCCCGGCATCTATAAACTGACTCCAATATCCGAAGATGAGCGTGTTGCCCGTAGTGTACTCATCGAAGAAAATCCAGATGTGGTAATTCAAGTCGCAGATGCGAAAAATTTACGCCGTTCCATCTTATTCACTCTCCAAGTTCTTGAAGTTGGTAACCCCAGCATGTTAGTCCTCAACATGTGGGATGAATTATGGAACCAAAAAATTGATTTGGCTAAACTAGAAGAAATTTTGGGTATTCCTGTTGTAAATACTGTTGCAACTGAGAAAATGGGAATAAAAAAGTTGAAAAATACTGTAGAGAAAGTAAGAAATGGGGAATATGAGATCAGACCCTATCTAGTTCGATATCCCGAGCAGATTGAAACCGCGGTTCAGAAGATTAGTGAATTACTCTCGAAGGGTAATCTCCCATTTTCGCCTCGGGCATTTAGTTTAATGTTATTAGAAGGGGATCAGGAATTAGAAAGATGGATTAATCGAAATTATGGAAGATCACAATTAGATAAAATCCATGCAATCATTCAAGAGACTGCAAAATATTTTGGCGACCCGTTAAATTTCGTTATTACTCAGATACGAGAGAGAGAAGCGAGACGCATTACGAATCAAGTGCTTTCCGCTGAGGAAACTAAAAGTTCTTCGTTGGGAGAGAAGATAGGCACGATATCCATTCATAAAATCTGGGGTCCTATGATTTTACTTGGGGTGTTAGTTCTAGTTTTCCTGTTTGTGGGCTACGTTGGAGCTGTTGTATTGGTAGAATTGATGGAGGGACAACTTTTCGGCGTATATATTAATCCATTTTTAAATTCTTGGTTTAAAAGTTTCATTCCCAATCATGGCGCGGGTAATGTAGCAATAGAATTGCTCGTCGGGTTAGGAGATGGGGGGTTTGGTATTTTGACCATAGGATTAAGTTGGATTTTTGGATTAATACTTCCAATTGTGTTTACCTTTTTTATAGCCTTCGCGATTCTGGAAGACTCAGGTTATCTTTCGCGTATTGCGGTTATCACGAATCAGTTTGCAAAAAAAATGGGATTAAGTGGAAAAGCCATGATTCCTATGATTTTAGGGCTGGGTTGTGGAACCACTGCTCATCTCACCACTCGGATCCTTGATACGCGAAAAGAACGTATTATTGCATCTTTACTGGTTGCCCTTGCAATCCCTTGTTCTGCTCAATTGGGTGTTCTAATGGGATTCATTGGCAGATACGGGATTGAATGGTTACTCATCGGATTTGGCATGGTATTTCTTCAGTTGTTTCTAATCGGTTGGTTAGCTAGCAAAATAGTAAATCCTGGAGAAAAAATTAGCTTAATGATCGAAATTCCACCTTTACGACTTCCAAAACTCGAAAATATCTTGATTAAAACCTGGAAACGCCTCGTTTGGTTTATGAAAGAAGCCATTCCAATCTTTTTAGTTGGGATTGTTATTCTATCAGTCTTATCTTTAACTGGAGGAGATGAGGTTCTTGAAGCTTTTTTTCAGCCAATTACTGGCAATTTATTAGGATTACCATCTGAGTCAGCAAGTGCTTTTGTTTCGGCAATTCTTCGACGAGATCTAGGAGCGGTTGTATTCTTTAGTGCAGATTTGAGCGCACAAGAAGCCACGGTCGGATTTGTCGTATTAATGTTATTTCTACCGTGTCTTGCAAGTATGTTTATGATTGTAAAAGAACGGGGAATAAAAGTTGCACTTATGATTATTGCCTTTGTCTTCGCCTATGCAATCGCAGTAGGCGCACTTCTGAATGCAGTTTTCAATGCAATTGCGGTGATATAGGAAGGTGAGTTATGTGAGTAATGTAAAATGTCCACTATGTGGAAATAAGTTTGATGCCTTAAAGCATGCTGGTGGCTGTGCAAATTGTAGCCTTTTTAAATCCTGTGAATTACTCCGATGTCCCAATTGCAACTATGAATTTCCAATTCCAGATAAAAAATTGTTAAATTTTATCAAGGAGTTAAGATATGAGGAAAGTGAATGTGGAGAGAGTGTTTGTAAATGAGTGAACTACGACCAGATCTAGATGAAATCTTGGAAACAATATGGATGCTAACTGTCGATGAGAACATAAAAATGACGAATTTCGAGGAGTTGTATAAAAATTTATATGATATTAAAGAATTTAGTGGAGAACAGACTAAATCACTTCTCGAGGAATTAATCAGTCGAAAATATATTCACATTGAGGATGATATAAATATTCTAATGAGTCAAAAAGGTTATGATCGTGCCCGAAAGATTATACGAAGTCATAGGCTTTACGAACGGTTATTTAGTGATGTCCTAAAAATGCAAGATGACGAGCAAATTGAGCGGGGGGCTTGCGTTTTAGAACACGTACTCGCAGAGGACGTGGAGGAAAGCGTATGTACCTTATTAGGACACCCTACAAAGTGTCCTCATGGGCGACCTATACCCCCGGGGCTTTGTTGTGAGCGTAGAGATTTAACCATTGCGAGTATTTTTTTACCCATTAGTGAATTAGATATAGGCGAAACGGCAACTATAGCGTACATTTCATCAAATGACAACCGACAAATGGATAAATTACTTGCCTTTGGGATCCTTCCTGGAAATTCGATAAAATTACATCAGAAAATGCCATTGAACGGCCCGGTTGTTATTCAAATCGACCAAACTCAAGTTGCGTTGGAGAAGGAAGTTGCAGATCAAATCTGCGTGCGTCGAGGTAAGAAAAAAATTTAAAAGAAATTAAGTTTCAACTTTCCTTTGCGTCTACTCCAGTCCAGCGCGTTAGTCGGGGGAGGATCCACTTAATAAAAACAAGGAACATGATTATCAGTAAGGGGACACCTAATCCATAAAGCCACGCCTGAGCTTCAAAAGATAATTCGATTTCAGCAGCGGTGGCAATCGAAGCTCCAACAGAGTTGAAAAGTCCATGAATAATAAGGGGAGCTACTAAGCTTTTTGTTCGTTCGTATATAATACACATACATACACCAAAAATAAAGGTGTATCCCACATGAAATGCCATTTGACTCCAGTTTGAAATAAAAAGGGGTGAGCTTGGGTCAATATACCATGCGATATGAAAGAGTCCAAATAAGATGGAGGAAATCAAGATAGATCGGAGATAGCCTAGGTTGGATCTGAGTTTTGTGTAGAAATATCCTCTGAATAGCAACTCCTCTGAGATGCCAACACATAGAAGTTGAAATGGGAAAGAGGCAAGGCCATACCAATTAAGAGTAATGGGAGTCCCTAGGATCTCTGTTAAGTTGATGGTTCCAGCTAAGGCTAAGCCCATAACTATAGGTGCGACCACGGCAAGGAATAAAAACACTACCACTATAAGAAGGACAAAGGTGAAGGCTATTTGGCGCCAGAGATTGTTGAAGTGGAAACCAAAGTCGGAAAGGTAAAATCCTTCGACGATTATTATCTGAAGCACGATAAAAAAGATCATCGGAGTTTTTTCTAATGGTAATCCATATTTTAACAGAATTATTGTTCTGAAAATCATGATTAAAACAAATAGGAGAAGGAAAACAAAAATTACAGATTTAACATCCTGCTTTTCATAGTGCTCTAGTTTTTGAGGGCGTTTATAGACCCACCAATATAAGGGTAAGAGTAAAATGAACGAGAGGAGAACTGGGAGAATAGGAATTACGGAGATTGGAGTAGTTCCTACTGCAACGGGTTCATCAAGTGGAAAATACCAGCCAAAATCAATAAAATAAAAAAGCGCCCAGATCCCAATAAAGAAACCAATTACTACCAACTGATCCTTCCAAAATGAATTCTGCTTCAATAACAATACCTCACTCATTGAATTCGGAGAAATCGTCTCGTAAGAAACTTTTATTATAATATAATTAATGTTTGTTTGTTAAAATGTCAAGTACATCAGTTTTCATAATAGGGCATTTATGCATTGACCAAAATGTCATTGATGGAAAAAAACAGCCGCTTTCCTTAGGAGGAACTGCTGCCTTTTCTTCTATCGTATGTTCGCGGCTTCTATCTCCAGAAGCTGTTTCAGTTGTCTCTAAAATTGGTCCCGACTTTCCAGAGAAGTTTTTAACTCTCTTAAAAAAGGGGAAAGTTGATATACATAACGTGGTTAGAGTAAAACGCCATTCAACTCGATACCAGCTTGTCTATATCAATGATGATCGAGACTTAACTCTGAAGTCCGTCTGTGCACCTATTGCAAAGGAGGATTTTCCGAAAGAAATTTCTAAGGCAAAATTGGTTTATTTTGGCCCAATCGCCAATGAGATATCCCCAGAAACGATTATCTCTACGAAAGAGCAAACGGCCGGATTAATCGCTCTAGATATTCAAGGGTTGATCCGTCATCGAGATGTTGATGGAACACTTTTTTATAAGGGGGGTCCAAAAATCGATGATGTTTTAGCTTCTGTTGATATTGTAAAGCTAGACTTGTTGGAAGCTCAAATTGTGACGGGAGCTTCAAAAATGAGGGATATGATTAGATATCTCTCAGGATTAGGTGTGAAAATGGCTTTAATTACGAAAAGTCGGAGAGGGTCTTCGCTGTTCTATGAGGGAAAACTTCTTAAAATGCCATCTATAATTCTACGCCGCATTTATGGAGCAACCGGCGCTGGGGATTGTTTTTTCAGCAGTTTTTTAATGGATTACCTAAAAACAGAAGATCCCTTTCATGCCATTCAATTTGCATCCAAAGCAGTTTCCTATTTAATCGGCAATGCCGATGGAATTCAGAGTTTCTTAGTTGAGGGGAAAATCCATGAACTAATTGAGGAGTTTGTCAAGGAAAATAAGGTAGGGTAATTAAAATTCCAATTCTTTTGCTGCAGAGGCAGCTTCAGAAGTAATTTTTGTAACCAAAGTTCTTAGAATAGCTATGAAATCCTGAAAATTAATATTTTCACCACTAACCTCATATTGATGGATAGCCTCAGAAACAATTTCTTGGGCCGCAATAAAATTTTTGCTCTTAACAATCGCAGCAGCTCGTCCTATTTCGCCATCGAGCAGGTTAAGAAACCATTTAACTACTGTTTTGCTATCTGGATTCTCCTGTTTCTCCGTGATATAATCTTGAAGACGAAGAAAAACTTGCATCATATTCAGGGTTTCAGATTTGAGCCTTTCTGCTAGACAAAATCGCGTGATAAGATCCCTGTCAGAGTCTTTCATTTTGATCACAGGTGAAAAGTGAAAGAAAATTAGCGTTTATTTTTACGTAAATCCTTCGACCTGACTTTTACCACACGACTATGAACGGCACAAGAGACGCAGTAGTGCTTGAGGACACGTTGGCGTGGAATAAAGGCGCCTTGGGCTCTTAATTCTTTACCTACCTGGTAGTCTACAAATGATACATTTTTCGTGACCTTTTTGGCCTTGTCTTTTGGAACTTTTCTGCCACATTTAGTACATTGTACAAAGCCTGGATTTCCACTTTTCCCTTTGTGTCTACCGCCACTTTTACGCTTTTTAGGCATTATTTTTTCCTCATATTAGGGATAGATTATAGTTCTTATACAGAACCACACAATCTCATTTAGAAATTCTTGATAATTATAAAATAAACACCAAATAAGAAGACTTCGGTCTTTGGAAAAATCTTTAAAATGAGGATTCAGATTCATTCATATTTAATTCTTGATGGCTAAAATAAAATGGGAGATTTCCATGAGGTGTGAAAATTGTCCGTTACAAATATTTGGGATACATTGACAGAATTTAAGAACATTGTAAATAATTCTAAAACGATCCAAGCTGAGTTTAATGCCTGGGGCGGTCGGACTATACAATTTATTGTTAAGGGTGGGGCTGATTGCTTTATAATACTCAAAGGAGGAAAGATGATTCTCGAAAAGGGGAAGAATGAGAATCCTGATTTAACTTTCCACGCGTTAGATGGTAACTTGGTGAAATTAATAACAGGGCAAACCGATTACACGTCCTTGGACATTCTCGGAAATATAACATTTGAAGGAAATGAAACAGATAAGAATAAATTCATTGCCACTATTGGACTCTTTGTCGATGCACTTCTTGGCGAATCTGATGAGTTTGAAGATTTAGATAATTATTAATCGAGGGTTTCTCAATACCACAGATTAACTTCCTTGTAAAATCCACCAAAGGCGTAACGTCAAATAAATTCCTTATCAAAGATCTCACGGGCACTTCGGGCCGGTTGGATATTATCTTTCGATGTATTTTAGCTACCTTCTCCTTTGGATTCACTGATCGAAATTTCCATGCGGTGCTACACGGTCCCCCACACCCTCCAAAAGCGATTGAATTTATCGGGAATCGGTTAAAGGACCTTCCGATAGATGAAATACAGATGGCCAGACTATTTCAACAACTGCTCGATACACAAAAACCAACTTTTATCGAGGGAATTACCCTTTCGAATACCTCATTTTTTCAAGTTGCTGAGCGGTTGGCTCAAGATGGGGCGTTATTTCATTTAAAAGAGGGGGGGATTTCCTTTCAAGAGCATTTAACTGATAATTTTAAGGAGATTTCGGTGCAACATTCATTAAACTTCATTTTAAGTGATTCTGTAGATTTGGAGGACTATGAGGAGGACCATTTAGTCCAAAAATTAAGTGCGATCCCCATCAGTCTCGGTGCTCAAAGCTATCTCGCTAGCCATTGTATTCAGTTTTTACTCTTACAATTGAAAAAATGTGAATTGTTCTAAAATATTAAGACCGAAATTTTAGTTTTAAAAAAGAGGAAAAACAGATTAGAAGACGCTCTCCGCCTTATCGAATACAGACGTCAAAAGCGCCTCTACATAAATCTTGGCTTGATTCATCGCCTTTTTACCAATTTCAGTAATGTTGTAGTATTTCCGGTTCGGCTTCCCTTCCTCGTTGCTAGTCTTCCATTCGACCTGGACCAACCCATCTTTCTTCATTTTGTATAGAATTACATAACCGCTAACAATTGCGGGTTGGAATCCGAATCGCTTCATAATCTTTTGTTTTATTTCATACCCATACAGGGGCTCATCCTCCAACAATCGGAGGATGTACAACCATAAGTTTGCTTTCGTTAATTTATCCGCGAGCCTATTCATGGCTTTCGTAACGTCATGATCTTTTAAATTATCCTTATCGAGAAAAACTTCATTTAATTCCTGAATTGTTTCCGGAGTTTTCTTTTTCGCCATGTATCATAACCTCATTGAAATCAATAAAAAATGTAGTGTCAGTTTTTAAAAAGTTTCGATATTTAAGTCGAGATTTTTTCTGATTTTTGCGCGATTTTGTCTGTTGCAGCTGGTATTTCATCTGACTTTTTCAATTCAGCGGAATTAGGTTCTCCGATTTCTTGAATCGCTCGCTCCCTAATCTCATTTTCTATTTCTGGGAGTAATTTTCGGGCGTACAAAATGCGTTGAATTGCTGTTATGTGAGTAGCAATAGCAAGTATGATGATACCAATACCGACGTAGCCCCATTGCATATTCGCGGTATAGGCTAATTGAGGAATCCCCTGTAGTATAAGGACGCCCATTATAAGGAGCATTCGTTCACCACGTTCAAAAAGACCAACTGCCATCTTTTGACCTCCGGCAGCCTCGGCACGTGCACGAGTGTAACTAACGAGTAATGAGCCAAATAACGCAATAAGTCCAATCCAATTCACGCAAAGACCGGATAGAATAATAATGGAGATAATAATTGCATCAGCATATCGATCCAAAACGGAATCCAAAAACCCACCAAAGGCGGTGATGCGATGAGAATTACGTGCAATTGCCCCATCTAAAGCATCAAAATAGCCTGCTAATAACATGAGACCAGCTGATAAAATGAGTATATAACTCCACATAGAGTATAAAAATATCAACCCAGCTGCTACAATTGAAACAGAAAACCCTAGCAATGTAGCCATATTGGGTGTTATCCCCAACTTCATAGCAAAGTTAGCCATGGGTTTCATAATTTTTTCGCTGACACTTCGCAACCGGCTTAATACCAATTTACTTCACTTAGACAATCTTTTTATTGATAAATTTTCTCTTTGTAAAATAGAGGAGACATTTGCATTTAAAGCTTGCTATAAAAAGGGCGGGAAACTTTAACAGGAGAATGTGCATTTAACACAACCTAGCGGTGCGATTTTAACTCATTCCTGTCTAACTTTTCGTGCGCGATGGGTTGCTCCATCGGTGGCAATTCCGAACGAGAATTATAGAGAAATATACATTAATCTGTGTTTTGAAATAACCGCGAAAAAAAGGTCGCGAGTTTCGAATTTCCGAGGGGTTGAATTTCCCAAATTGCATTGATCGTGTATTTTTCTTTTTCCACGAACATGGCTAAAAACTTTCTAAAGAAAAACGCTTTTCCACATCGAAATTCATAATTTTTTTCATTGAAACTTGAGGATTTTTTGCTTCGAATTGGGCTCGGACTGGTCTGGATCTGACTGGTCTTCTAGTTGATCAGGAATTGACGTTCAAAAATTTTCTTTTTACAGAGACCTCCAAAGTCTTTCACAATCTAGAGCGCCTCTGCTGAAGGACAACCCGCGGGAGGGGGAATGGATAGTAATTGTGAAGCGATATATCCCAATTCTCATTTAATTCTGCTTACTTCAACATTAGTCTCGCAGAGGTCTCAGTCTGCGACTTGGTCAAGTTTGCGCATTTTCTTTCGTAATCTTTAAATGGTAGATGTGATTTTAACTATCATTACTCAAAATCAAAGGGAGGTATATGATTTGGATTGGTACCAAAATGGGTATGAATTGCTCACCCAAGGAAAGTTTCAAGAGGCGTTAGATTGCTTGGAGACAGTATTAGAGGAAGATCCAAAGCATGTTAAGGCGTGCTACCATAAGACATTCGCGTTGATGGGATTGCGCCGGTTTCAGGAGGCTTATGATTGGAGCATATATGCCAGAAACTTGCTTCGTGGCAGGCGTTCCATGGACGATGAAACGAACTCCATGTATGCAGACCACTGGTTTGCTTACCAACGCCTCGAAGGTACTCTGCGCACGTTCATTCCAGAACCACCTCATATTAAACTCGAACAGATGCAGTTCTTGAAGGATTTGGAGTACCTACTGTATGGTCCACCGCCGCATCCAGAAGCGGGGGAAGTGCGCCTGACGACTCCTGTAGGGGTATTCTTCATTAACCCGCGAGGAGGGTACGTGAGTCTGA
>JAEOSY010000270.1 GCA_016840125.1 Candidatus Helarchaeota archaeon
TCCGACCGTTTGCGCGACCTTCTGAAATACAACCCCGACCCCGATTTCAACGATCTGAATCTATTGCGCGTGGGACGGCATTTCCGACTGAGCGATACCGCCAAACTGGTGGTGGGGCGGAATGAAAAGGAGAACGACCTGATCGAATCGCTGCGCCGGCCGGACGATTATATAATGGAGGTTCTGGAGTTCGGCTCCCCGATCGGTTTGCTGCGGGGCGAGGCCGATGAGACCGTAATGATGACGGCCGCCTCGGTTGTAGCGCGCTACTGCGACGGCAAAAACGAGCCGCTATTGCGCGTATACTATGTCGGCCGGAATGGCGACGGCGCGCTGGAGACCGCCCCGGCGGGCGAGGCGCAGCTGGAGGTTTGGCGGGTGTGAGGGGGGACGACGGCGACGCAAGGAGAACGGGACGGAGTAAAGCTGTTGCGTCCTAAACCGGCGTAAACCTGCTGCCTTCTACTTATAGGGGGGTATAAAAAGAAATGCGGAATGGACGGGGAATGGGGGGGGGTGTGAAGGGGCTGGCGGCAGACAAGCTGGCGACCTATATATTAGGTTTCTTTGGCATTTTGTTTTTTTGAATAATCCAGCATATCCTTAAAAATATATAATAGAAATTTACGCTTGTAATCCTCTGAGGAATTTTCTTCAGTAGTAATGTTTTCAAGTATAGATATATATTCTTCAAGTTTATCAGGAGAATAAAGGCTCCCAAAAAGAATTTTTACCAAACGAAACGTCTTTTCTTTTCGTTTTAATTCTTCAGACTCGATTGGGGAAATATCTTCTCCGACAACAAATGCTGGAGTAACAAAAAATATCCCAAAAGTCTGGCGATGCTGAATTGCATAATTTATCCTTTCCTCTGAATCCCCTCCATGAAATGCGAAAATTTGCAATTTTGCCCAAATAACAGGCTCTACTTCCGGAAAAAGAATCTTACTTGTTTCATCCAAAAATTCATCAAATTCAATTTTAGCCTCATATACCCTTGGTAAAGCCCAATCCCAATAAATTTGCCACCATGCATAAGCGTAAACGGTATTGTCTTTGCTTTTTAAGTTTTCTTCTTTAATTAACCATTGAGGAGGTAAATTGCGCCAAATGCTTTTTCTATCGGGAATATCAGGGGCATTTTCAGAAAACTCGTAAAAAAAGGTAGAAAATAAATTATATATAAATTCGCCGTTTTCTTTATGTTTGTCCGCACTGTCCCGTAAATGCCTTAATAGATGTATAAAAAGTCTGTTCTTTAATGCAATCAACTCTATTTTTCTTATCAGTTGTTCAATTGTAAACAATATTTCATATGCCTCTAGTTCAAAAGAGTTTTCAAGAGGGCTATTTTCTTTATTCAAGGCAGTATAATGCCACGATAGAATATTGGGGAAAACATCACCGATAATTAAATTCATTGGATATCGTTTTTCCAAAAGGCTATCAAAATCCTTTAAAAGATTTATGGTAATTGTGGCATTATTATTAAAAGAACTTTCTGAAATCAACTTGTTTAATTTTCCTATAAATAGCTTCTGGAAATTCAATTCTGTTGCTGGATTCATGTTGTTTTGTCTCCAAAAATAATGCCATGATTCCTGTAAATCTCTCTCATTGCTAAGGCTTTTTAGATACTCATATCGGGAATCGAATTTATCTGCTCTTATCCATTTATATGATCTTACTAAAATTGTATTCATATAGAATATTCCCACTGCCCATGTTATTAGTTCTATTATTTTAAGCCATATTGGCGAAAGAGGCCATATCGCTGGAGGCAAAAAAATCGCTGCGAATATATAGAGAAAGTATTTTGCCCGAACGATATAATCTAGATGAACATTCCTATCCAAAACTTCTATTTCTTCTTTGCCGAATATCGCAATTGCGATTGGTATAAGGATGGTTAGGTATGCTAAACCAATAGTAAATGCTGGCGTTTGAAAATTAAAATTTTCTAGTATATTGCAGATAACTTCCATAAATTATTATTTATCCCATAAATATATTGTCCCTATGATATTTCACAAATTTCCTATCCGGCTGAAACTTATCCGGTACAATCATTTTATTTCCTTCATATATGATAAAACCTCGTTTAACCGCAGGTTCGGAGGACAATCTCTTAATATGCTTAGATAAAACTATTACAGAATTATTATTAATTGCTAATAGCCCAACGTCAAAAGCCTTTTCATGTAAAACGCACATACAAATTCCGTTTTGGGGATTCATGCGGTTGGCAGGATCGGCCGCCCAGGGGATGATATGAGCGGCTATAAGTAGGCGCGATTCAGGCAAGGAGCATATAGCGCACCGGCTTCGGTAATTGGCGAGAATCATGCTTCTAAAGAAGCTCTGATTTATGCGGATTTTTACGCTGGCTTCTTTTTCTTTACCGCCTGGAATATCTTTGAGGTCTTCTATAATATCGATCTCCCTTTGACCCTTTGACCTGGCTAATAAAAGCTCGCTTTCATAAGCAAGTTCATCCCAGCTATCGTTGAAGCGATCCCATATTACCTGCTCCAATTTGCTCCCGTGAGACATGCCGGATATTCCCCGTTTTTGATGTATCGGATCGAGCCGGGCATAATTGCTCAATTTCAAGGAAACTGCACTCGGCGTTCTGCCTATTATTTTCGCGAGATCAATTACTTTATTATTATTATGATGGAATTGGCCAAACGGGAGTTTGCAATACAAATTGAAAGCTAAAATTAGCTCTTCCTCTGTCCAATTTGTCTTTTTATTCACGATTTACTAGTCCGTCAAAATATATTTGCAGTAAAAAATATTCTCTTAAAACGTATAAACTAAATCGATATGAGCTTCAATCTCCTTATCCGTCACCAACGAGAAGGTATTATCAAAAGCTAATACGTAATTTTGAGTAGTTGCGTAGGTCGAAACCTTTATGGTTTCGACACTCGGGTTGTCGAAAGGCAAGCCTTTCGACCTACTGCAACGCATTCACTCCCCCGCCGGCGGGCAGTCGGGGCAGGGGAACTGCGCACAATCCGGCATTACGGGCACGGGGCTGCCCTTGATGTATACATAATTTTTTTGATTTAATACTTATCTAATACTCTCGATTCCATTCTCCTTCTTCTTACAACGGCAGCTGTGCCGACGGCCAGAAGCAGCAATCCCATTATGAGGATACCCCATTCGGAGAGGGTGGGGATGGTGGGGAAATAGGCTCCTCTCAGGAAA
>JAEOSY010000271.1 GCA_016840125.1 Candidatus Helarchaeota archaeon
ATTATTATATTAACGAAAGTAGCACCAACTGCTAGGAGAATTATAATCCTGTCCAATTGGGATAGAATTAGTCAAATAGATCAGCCCCACTTAATCACTAGAGGATGCATTGATTTTTAAAATTAATTTTATAAGAAAATAAGGGAATAACAAGAGATAGGAAATCAATCCCCAATTGAATCCCATCTTGATCCCTTTCAGAACACCCTCACAATCTAAGTATATATCCATATCAATAGTGCCTAACAATTTAGCATTAAAAACCAGATTGTGTCCGACTCTGCTTACTGATTTTATCTCCGCCGCTAATGTTTTGTCTTTAGTAAACAATTCAAGGCTTGTCCCCATATTCACTCCTACCTATAAAATCATTTGGCTAGAACTTTTTTAAAATCTATATTTAATTTTTCCATTATAGCTTGAACAGCTGCTCTTCCACCACCATCTACGCCTGCCCCAGGATGAGTGCCAGCTCCGGTCATATACAGCTTCTCAATGGGGGTTGTGTAATTTCCCCATCCAGGAAGAGGTCTATTGGACATAGATTGATATATATATTGGCCAAAATGAAAAAGGTCTCCTTCTACCAAAGAAGGATTGTGCCTTTCCATATCCAATGGACTATAGATATCTCTTTCAAGTATATTCTCATCTCCCATATTAGTTGTGTGATCCCTTAGGGTCTGTAATACTCCATCGGCCACTTCCTCTTTCTTGTTATCCCATTCACTTACCCCTCCTTTTAGGTGGTAGGGTTCAAAATGATATAGGTAAAGTGTGTGTTTTCCCTCTGGGGCACGGGTAGAGTCATAAAGTGTTTGGCAGACTACAAGGGGAATCTGAGTATTTGGAATTCCATAAGTATATTCCTCAAATCTTCTTAAGAAATCTTCGATGGGTGATAGAGCAAATTGAACAAGATGGCTATGGTTCACATCTCCAGAATCTTTATATTTTGGTGCGTTATTTAAAGCTAAGTGCTGATTTAATGCTTGAAACCGGCTGGGTCTAATAGCTTTTGTTTTTTGTAGGAAATCACCTGATAATTTATTAGGTTCCAGCAATTGAAGAAATAGCTGTTTAGGATTTAGAGCTGAGATTAAAGCCTTACCTGCAGTGAGTTTCTCCCCAGATTCAAGTATAATCCCTTTAGCTACACCTCCCTCTACTATGATCTTTTGAGTTTGACAAGAAGTTCTGATAATCCCCCCAAGATCTTTTATGCAGTACCCCAAAGCTTCACTCAGTTTTCCAGATCCCCCTTCAGGGATTGCAGATCCAAAGGTATGTATAAGGGGGATTGTTATGTATATTGCGTTACCAGTTCCTAGATCTAAAGGATGTATCATCAGTTCGGCCACAAGGCGAGTAATGGCAATCTTAACCCTCTCATTTTCAAACCACTCGTTAGCAACGTCCATACTGCTTTTTAAAAGTCCCATCATAATCTCTCGACCCTCGTCGCTTTGATCCAACATCGAAATCATCCTCCCAAATGGGGCCGGAGGAGAAAACATTCCCAAAATTTGCATCTTCAGGCCGACCGAACGCTTTTCAACTAATTTTCTATAAGAGTCGGCATCACGTTTAGAGAATTTTTCTATTGACGCGCAAGTCTTGTCCAAATCATGATAAAAGATGAGGGCTTCATCATCAGGAAAGACAACAGCTGCTATCGGATCTGTGGGTATGTATTTGAGACCATATTTAGATTGGAGTTTTAATTCATCATCTTGGATAAGAGGATTTCCTTGAATTAATATGTGTGCAACCGAAAAAAGATCATGTCTAAATCCTGGTAAACTCAATTCTACAGTTCGCACACATCCGCCAACCTCCTCATTCCTTTCCACGACACAAACATCTAATCCCGCTTTTAACAAATATGCGGCAACTAAAAGGCCATTGTGACCTCCACCTATGACTATTACTTCATGATCAGCCATATTCACTTCCTCCTTTTAGAATATTATATTTTAAGTGGATTTTAAAATGAATTTGTTTGTAACAATAGTACTTCTCTCTACAAATTGAATAGCA
>JAEOSY010000272.1 GCA_016840125.1 Candidatus Helarchaeota archaeon
CCTATAAAAACTTCTTTGAAGGGCGTAAGAAAGGGCGAAAGGTTGGCTATCCTAAATTCAAATCGAAGAGGGGGAAGCAAACCTATACAACGGAATTCGTCAATAACAACATTCGGGTGGATCAAACAGCCAAGCGGATCAAACTCCCAAAAGTGGGGTGGGTGAAGTACCGCGATAATAGGAACATGACTTATACGATTAAGCGGGTCACCGTCAGTAAAACCCGAACGAATAAATTTTTTGCAGCTATCCTTATTGAAGTCGAGAGCAATATACAACCCCTTACGTCAGTTCAGCTTCAAAAGGTTAAAGCGTATGATATGTCCGCCGCGAACGTTTTAGTCAGCGACCAGTTAAAGTTGTCCAATCCCCGCTTCTACCGCTCCCAAGAACGTAAATTGACACGGTTGCATCGGCGGCTCTCCCGCAAGCAGAGGGGGTCGCAGAATCGGGAGAAGGCGCGCGTCAGGTTGGCGAAGCTCTATGAGAAGATCCAGAATCGGAAGAGGGACTGGACGCATAAACTTACCCATGATCTAAGCACTCAGCGCGATGCTGTTATCTTAGAGGATTTGAACATTGAGGGGATGAAGCAGTTCAGTTCGGGGTTGGCGAAATCCGTGACTCTGGACTTCTCATGGTTTCAATTCACCACGTATTTAAAGTATAAAATGGCATGGCAGGGGAAGCACTTGGTGTTCGTGGATCGGTTCTTCCCGTCCAGCAAGCAGTGCTCGGTTTGCGGTCAGAAAACCAATGACCTGCAACTGAGTGACCGCACTTGGACATGCCAGTGTGGCGCAACGCATGATCGAGATGTGAACGCCGCGCAAAATCTGAAACGGGAAGGGATACGCCTTCTCGAAGACCTAGGACTTAAGATTATATGTACCGTTGGGACGACGGGAAATCACGCCTCGGGAGATCGTGTCAGACCTGCTTCGGTGGGCAGTGGTCAAGGAACGAGGAAGCATTCTGCCTTCGGGTAGAGGTAGTTCAAATCTCTAATATGGAATTTTCATTAGGAAAATTTATTGTTAATTTCCATCTTCTCATTTAAAAATTTCAATTAATTACTTTAAAATATTTTATATTTATTTTAAAGGAAATTTTTTATCCAATAGCTCCAAACAATTACTGAATTATCTTGGCAAATCGAATAATAAAGCGGAAAAAATTCATCAAAAAAATTGCTGCAGAGCAAATTGAAATACTCTTTGAGCAAGCTAAGCTGAGTAGTGAGAAAGATTTATCAAAGAGCCAGAGATTTATTGATATGGCTAGAGCCATTAGTAAAAAATGTAAAGTTAGAATACCTAAACATCATAAAATTCAAATTTGCAAACATTGCAAGACTTATTTGGTGCTAGGAATTAATTCTAGAATACGAATTCGTTCGAGAAGGCAAAGGCATTTGACAATCACATGTTTCAAATGTAAAAACTATTGCCGTTACAACTATTAAATTGAAAGAAGTGAGTCCAGTGAGAAAGTCTACCAAGAGTCTCAAAATAAATGAAATAAAGGCAAATACTGCACAAATTATAATAGGGAAAGGAGGACTATCTGAAAATATGTTAGACACGATAAAAAAGAAATTGAATAAGGATAAAATCCTTAAGATTAAAATTTTAAAAACAGCAGCAGGCTTGCAGGAAGTTGGACGTAAAGAGTATGCTAAATTGATTGAAGAGAAACTAGAGGCAAAATTAATTGAGCTAAGGGGATATAATATAATACTTCAAAAAAAGAGATAAAAATAATGTCGGTTTAAAGCACAGTAACCTCATTTTTAGATTTTGATAAATCTTGATTTTGGTGCACCACATTTAGGGCATCTTTCCGGGGGACATTTTGGAGGTTCTCCATTGCAAGTCCAACCACATACAGTACAACGCCATTTTGCCAATTTTTTAACCTACTTGGAAATTTAAGCTAATACTAAAGTCAAGAAAAATAATTGATATATAAAATTGTTGTTAATATTTGCTAATATTGCCAATTGAAATACTCTTCAATCCAAACATTCCATGTATTGAAATTCAAACTGATCTGTCTTTAAAACAAAGCATAAGCTGATTTGGAAGGAAATAAAAAATTTTTAAATAACTAATCTTTTCTCATATTACACAAGTTTCTTATGACATCTTGTAATGAGTAAAGATGCAAACGAGAAACAATTAATTACAGAGTAGTTAAAAGAAGTAAGAGCAAGTTAAAAATATTAAGTGGATTATATGACAACATTATATGATGTTCCTGCAGATTTACTCATCAGTAAGCTTGCTGGAGAGCTAAAAACGAATCATGAGAAAATCAAACCTTTACCTTGGGCATTATTTGTTAAAACTGGAGTTTTTAAAGAAAGATCTCCAACTGATCCTGATTGGTGGTTTGTGAGAAGTGCAAGCATACTTCGTAAAGTGGCATTACTCAGCTATATCGGTGTTTCCCGATTACGAGGGGTATACGGGGGACGTAAAAGAAGAGGTGCGAAACCAGAACACGTAAAAAAGGGTAGTGGTTCGATAATAAGGCATGCACTTCAGCAGTTAGAAGAGGCAGGACTTGTAGAGACAGTGAAAGGAAAAGGTAGAAGAATTACAGCTACGGGCCAATCACTAGTAGATCGAATTGCGCATGATCTAAAGATGAAATTACAAAAAGAAATACCAGAGCTGGTTGTTTATTAAATTATTGAATTAATAGGAGTTGGTTAGACATTGGATGATGATGAATTAGAAGAAATTCGCCGTCGCAAACTAGCACAACTTCAAAATCAGGTTGGCGACGCTCAACAACAACAACAAATGCAAGAAGATATGAACGCTCAGAAGCAGGCAATATTAAGAAAAATTTTAAGTCCGGAAGCTCGAAGTAGGCTCACCAATATCAAAATGGTCCGCCCTGAATTTGCGGCACAATTAGAATTACAATTAATTCAGCTAGCCCAAACTGGCCAACTCGCCAGATTAGGCAAATTACCGTTAAGTGATGAGAATTTCAAAATGATTTTAACCCGACTCTCGGGAAAAAAACAGGAATTTAGAATAAAACATATTTAGAGTTGCGAATCTATGGCAAGAGTTAAACCACTAGGGAAGAAATTACGATTAGGACGTGCAAATAAACAAAATCGCTCAATCCCAGCATGGATCATTGTTAAAACACGAGGACGTGTTCGAACTCATCCAAAGAGAAGGAAATGGCGGAATCAAAGAATTAAACCCTAAGGTCATTTCAAAATTCATCTGGAATTTATAAAATTGAGGTAATCTAATGCCTAGAGGAAAAAAGAAAGCAGCAAAGAAGAAACCAAAAGTGGAAGAACCCGAAAGTATTTCTGCAGAAGATGAATTAGAACCAACAGAAGAAGATCTAGGGGAATTGGAGGATGAAGATACTTCAATTGAAGAAGAAATTATAGAAATTGAAGAGAAAAAAGAAGATCTTGGAGAAAGGTTCAAAGAAATTCCTGCTATGGAAGAAGAAATCGGGGAAATTTTAGAGGAACGACTTTATACAGTACCACTGGGTCGGGTTAAAAATACAGTGAGAAAAAAGAGGACTAAAAGGGCCGTTAATATGCTACGGGAGTTTGTTATCCGTCATATGAAGCCTGAGGGCATTTCAATCGATCCCCTACTTAATGAAATCTTGTGGAAACGAGGGATTGAGAAACCACCTCGACGAATCAGAATTCGAGTAACAAAAGATCGTGAAGGGCTGGTTACAGTATACCCTGTTGACTAAGGCCTCTTAACTTATTTTGATATGCTTCAACCTAGCTTTTTAAGCTAAAACAGGAGTTTTCATAATGCTAAAGAAATTATTGGATAATTTATATTATATTCCAGAGAGGCAATTCGACGCGAATATCTATATAGTAGTTGAGGAAAATGAGGGGCTAAATTTAATTGACACCGGTACCGGGCTTTTTGTAACACAAATAATTGAAGATATAAAATCTCAATTTGATATCAACAAATTAAAAAGAATAATATTAACTCATTGTCACATTGATCACTCTGGTGGATTACATCGATTAGTAAAAAAATTTTCACCCAGGGTATGTGTTTTTGAAGTGGAGGCCCCTTACATTGAGAGGGGAGATACTGTGGTTACAGTAGCTAGTATGATGATGCAAGAGTTCCCCCAAACAAAGGTGGATGTCTATTTAGAAGATGAGAGTACCTTAGATTTGGGTTTTAAATTCAAAATATTTAAGATGCCTGGTCATACTCACGGTTCAGTTTGCTTTTATGAGGAAAAAATGAAAATTTTAATAAGTGGAGATGTGGTATTTCCACAGGCATCCTTTGGGAGGACGGATTTTCCAACAGGAAGTGGAGCACAACTCGTGGAATCATTAAAAAAAATTGCGGCGATGGATGTTGAAATGTTGTTTCCAGGGCATATGCCCCCAATCTTAAAGAATGCAGGTGCAAATAACAAAAAATCATATGAGAATGCCAAAAAAATGCAGGAGATGGGTTTTCTCTAGTTTTTTAATTTGAATTCCAGAAGGGGCGGGTTTTAACAAACTGTTTTTCTGCGTCAATAATCGCTTGAACAAATTCGTATTCGTTCTTGTAGGGCATAGCAAGAATTCGAGTCGCAGTAGTTGGACCAACACCATAACCAGCCATGGCGATAATTGCCTTTTTTCCATAGGATAAGACTAAATTTGCACTTTTTTGAGCTCGTTCGAATATCTGCATATCTTCTTTTGATAGTTTTTTTCCTTTCTTCTTTAAATGAATGATCCGCCTGATATTTATTCCTTCTATAGGTAGAACTGCAAGAAATCTGGATTGACATTTCGGACACTCTGGTTTTTCAGGTAGTAATTTTACGGTTTTAAAGGAGGAATAATTTTGACAATACATGCAGACTAATTTTATTTGGCGTGATATTAATCGCCCTCTTACTATTTTTTGAATTTGATATCGACTTCGTTCGGGTATTATTAGATCTCTGGGGTTTACCCATTGAATAGCTGGAACTGCGAGGGGAGAAGGTTTGAAATTTTTCTTAACCATGATTTGAACATCTATTTCTTGGTTTTTAATTCTTTTTAATATTTCTAAACTCGACGGAATATCTAACTTTTCGTTTAAAACAGTCCTCATAGTTTCTTTATATACGGGAGTGTTCTTAAAAATTCGAATAAACCTTGAAATATTGATATCCTTATATCGTGCATCTTTTTTAATTATTCCAAAATACTTCGCAGTATGAAAAAACCGATATCTGAACATAGAAGATCTCTTTAAAGTGATATCAAGAACGGGTTCGATATAATCTGAATCGATTTTCATTAGAAGTTCTTTAATTTCTACAGGACTGATTATTCGTGGGAGGGATAGAATAATCCGATAAGGATCTACTCGTACTCCAACGCTTGCGCCTACTCGTGAAGATAACAACGAAGCAATTATTCTACTCAACGTTTCATTAACGCGCGTTCCAAAACATGCATGAATTACTATATTTTTTTCGAGTTCTTCTATAAATATTGTTTTATGATTTGGGATTGGAAGGTTGTTTTCAATGTGAGCTTTTATATTATCAATTATAACTGTTTTTGCGTCTTCAGTTAGAGCATACTCATCCAAAATTGGGATATGAGATTGTTTTTTCATAAGATTTGCCTCTATTTGCATACGGAGCCAACCTACTTCTTGGGCAATAGCATA
>JAEOSY010000273.1 GCA_016840125.1 Candidatus Helarchaeota archaeon
CGGCGCGGCGTCGGCGCCCTCCAGCAGGATCAGCCACCAGGTCAATAAAAATAGAATGACGGCCCAGAGTATCCCGCAGGTCAGGGCGAAGGCTTTGAGGTTTAGTTTGGTGGACATATTATCCCCCGTATTTATATGGTAATCAACCAGTTACACAATGAAGGAACTTGCTCTTCCTTCGTCAAATTAGCCGCATTAGCTAGCATTTTTGATTTTAATTGATTATAAATTTCTTTTGACATACTTTCTTCAATCGCTGCACCAACGAAAAATGTAATTGGATGTAACGATTTCTTTTTAAATGATACTCTTATTCTATTTAATGCGGAGTTTGCAGTTTTCCAATGCTCATCCGCTCCGGCAGGATCAATTCCCCCCTTTAATTCTCCAAAAGCAATATAATTCTCGGGTTTCAAATGTTCAGAACTATTGGTGGTATTTATGTCATTGGGATAACAATTTAAAATACTCATGTCGACGTTTTTCTTTACTAATGGAACATTTTTATTAAATATCAAAGTCCTTATTCCGATCGCATTTGCCCAATTTAATCCATTTAGATGAAATTCTATATCTGTATCATCCGGGGATTTTGCAATCCACTTTTTGCTTTTTGTATGGAGCCATTTATAGTTCATACCGGATAGATTTAAAGACGAAATAATTGCACGGGCCAGTTTGCGTTCACCGAGCTTTCCACCCAAATTTCTCATAGAACCGCCCAATTGATCTCCTCTTGTGAGCAAAAATCTATATACGAGTTCTTCGACAAATTCTTTCCCAGCCGGCTTTAGAAAATTGGCTATTAATTCTCTAATTGCTTTTGTTTTATCATCTTCGTTCAAATACTTATATGCTTTATCGGATATTCCGGCTGCCGTTAATAGGGCAGGGCGTATTGGCCTGATTTTTATCAAGTCTTGAGGTTCATGGACCTTAACTGCTTCAGTCTTAAGCGCCCTGGCTTCAGCGATAAATGGAGTTGCCTTTCTGTTCTTTTCAAGTGCAAGGGCAACAAATCCTGCTCTAGTCGCCTCATATGGGGTTATTAAATCTCTATGGGATTTTAGATGGTTTTGATAAGGCAGGTTATCTCTCAAGAAGGCTTCCTCCACACGTAGACACATTTACGCAATTCCGATCTACCGTGATTCCCCATCTGCTGGCTACTGTTCCCTTTTCCTACTGGCAGGATCCAGATCTTTTCTACTTCAAAACCGAATTTTACAGCGAAGTCTGACATTATAAGATCCACCGGTATTTCTTGCCCGCCGTATCTTACATTATCGTTCACCATAATTGTATATCCGCCATTCTTTAAAATTCTGTACATTTCAAAGATGATAAGAGCCATTTCAAAAAAGTAATTTTTAACCATTCTTGGGATATTTGTATTATTCAACAGTCTTTTTTTATTCAATAAGCTTAATATATTGTTGACTTCCGCCATAGCTTGGTTTGAATCATATACAGCAGAAACTTTCCTGAAGTCACCATATTTATTTAGTTTAGTATAAATATTTTCAAGATGAGATACTTTTTCTTTATTTTCCACAGTGCATGATAATAAATTCTGGCGAAGGTTTTTCACATTTTTTTCCGATTGCCCTAAGAATACTAGCTCCAAAGCATATGTCCGTGTATAATCATATCGGTTACAATATGGGGGCGATGTCATAATAACATCAAAAGCATCATTATCCAATGTGGGAAGCTTTTCGAGAGAAGAACCTTTAAACATTTTCGGTTTAAGTAATTTTCTAGGCCGCTTGTTGGCGTCAAGGAATAGGTCGCCCCCATTCCCGTTACCCAACTTAAGATCTTGATATAATTGATTAAGTTTATTAAATATTGAATGCTTAAAAGGATAGATTTTACCTTTGTTGAATTTCGTTTTCCCCCAACTCCTATTAGCTCTATAATCCCATCTAAGGTATTGCCCGTCCTTTCTGGTATAACTTATTTCTTCCAGAATTGAAAAAGCTGAAAATTCAAATAAATTTTTTATATTTGGATCGCTTATATTATTGCAATATAACAGGAAGGAATTTAATTGCATTTCTGCTTCATCAGGAAAGGCTCCCTCGGTAATCGGGATATGTTTAATAAAGTCCAGCGTATTGGTATTCCCCCAGGTAATATCATCTTTTAATTTATCTATATGCTTTCTAAGTTTGTCCAAATCGATTCGCTCTGAAGCTAATCGTATTTCAAAAGAATATAAGCCTACGGGTAATAATTCAATTCCTACCGTTTTCCAGCCCATTTCTCTCGCCGCAAACAGCGTTGATCCAACGCCTGCGAAGGGATCGAGAATTATTCCGGGCGTAGGATGATACTTTATCAAAAAATATCTAACTAATTTTTTGGAAAATCCCTCCTTGTATTTAAACCACCTAAAGAAAAACTCTCTTTTATTTGCTTGGAAGCTTACAAGGGTCCTGTTTAAAGCGGGGTCAACTTCAATTTTATCTCTATATATATCGTACAGGTCTTCTCTTTTTTCATTACTTATTCCTATTGATGATGATTCCACGGCGCTCTCCTCCTTTAATAATTTGGAATCTGAGGACAATTGTTATTTTATGTGTTTAGCCTAAGAAATTCAAGTATAATTAGAATCTCCCCATCCCCCTCACTCCTTCAAGCTCGGCGCCGCCTCCTTCAGTCCCTGGAAAAACGCCGGCACGTCACTCTCGAACACCATTATCCGGTTTCTCTGCCATTCGCC
>JAEOSY010000274.1 GCA_016840125.1 Candidatus Helarchaeota archaeon
CATTAATTGAAGCTACCTTCACAACATACAAGTAATATAATTTTAAAAATAAGCTTCTTTTACTACACTGATTTCCTCTAAAATAGAGTTTAAACTAGTTTTTTTATGATCCAAATATTTCAGATACTTTTCCTTTTATTGTCGATTTTGACGGAATTTGATGATTAAACGGTATTGCTATTTGCTCCTTAATATCTGTACACTTACAAGAAGTGTCTAGAAAAGTCAATTTCAATCTATCAAAAACCAATCCATCGAAGAGCTTATTGCTAGATCCTTCCAAGATTGTTCAGATCCTTCTTTTTTCTATATTCTCCTTGGTACAAGTTATTGGGTCGACTAGAACTTTCTCCTCTCCAATATTATTTTTCAGAATCATATTAATTCAGTATGTCCCGTTTTCTTATGTGCGACATAATAACCCTCAAAACTGTTGAAGGATTTGAAATATACCCATTAATGAAAAAAAATCAGGTCATTATAGAATTTCTTTCTAGAACGGAAATCTATTGATTCTTTACATATGAATTTAAATGGTTACTTCATGAATTTAGTAATTAAACTATCGTTGTTATCTAATATCATCAGATTAAAATTATATGGTGAAAAATATGTCTGAAAAAGAACTTTCTAAACTTATTCAAGAATTGATAAAGATCGATAAGAATATTCGTTTATCAGTGGAAGCTTTAAAGGATGAGATGCAAAAACACCGCTATATTAATTCAGATAAGGAAATGAATTATATATCATAATCAATGAAAAACCAATAGACCAGTTGATTTTATAATTTAATCTTAACCGTTTTTATCCAATTCTCTTTCAATTTATTAGAAGATTTAGTGATAAAATTCACTTTTTTTTTAAAAAATTAATGTTAGTTGGAAAAAAATGTATGAACCAATTAGTAGGAATCCAAAGGTTTTGCAGTCTCCTCCTTTAGTAAGATGATACCACATAATAGATGAGGTAATTAATACAAAAGAAATAATTTCAATAAACGCCCGAATATCAAATTCGAAAGGTCTGATGATTGAAGAGACAAATATCACACCTAATACTAATGTTAAGTTGGTAAGGTTAGAACCAATTGCGTTCGCACTAGCTAAATTTGCATGTCCTCGTTTGACAGCAACCAGACTTAGGCTTAACTCAGGCAAAGATGTTCCTATGGCAATCAGTTGGGCTCCAATCACAATAGGGGGAATACCTAAAACTGACGCGATATCTATGCCAGATGAAACCGTAAATCTTGCTGATACCACAATAATTGTCGTACCGATACCGATCTTTATCAAAGTTTTGAATCTACCTGGAGTTTTTTTCCCATTCTCATTATCTTTTAGCTCTTTTGAAACACTTTTGGCTTGATTGGGATTAGATCGTATCTCCCTATAAATGCTTAAGACAAAAATGACTAGAAGTCCCAACCCAATAAAAATCATTTCAACTTCAATTATTACCAAAATTAAAGGTATAATCGATGAAAGCAATAAAATATCTGAAATTTCAATTAATCCCTCAGGGCATGCTCTGAGAAATCCCGCAGTTAACATTAAAACTCCCACCACAATCCCAAGATTGAAGACATTTGAGCCCAACAAATCTCCTATCGATAATCCTGGGGCACCCTCTGAAATTGAGAAAATTGCAACCATGAGTTCAGGGGCTGAGGTAATAACCGATAAAACAGCAAACCCAACTGAAATCTCTCCCAAATTCGTAAGCTGCAATAAATCTTCCACTGCTAGTATGACAAAACGGGATACATAGGCCAAAATTGCCATCGAACATACTAAAATTAGCAACGAAACTATCAACTCAATCAATCTCCTCTCAAAGAAAATAGGTTTACGTCTTTAGAATTTTACTGTATTTTTCACTTATAATATTTGTTTTATGAGTTATTAACTTGGCAATTTATATTAATTGAATTTCAATTTTAACCTCCTCGTATTCCGTTTAGAACTAAACATGTCTAATCCTGAAGTTTTTTTGTTCAGGTGAAAGTTTAAGTTCACTCTCCTTAATCGAAAATGTGGTCTTTCGTAGACGATTATTGGGGGTGATCTGGAAACCAGACCGAAAATATTTATTAAAATTTGACCCTTGAACACCAGCTTTTTTATGAAAATTGGGTTTTTAGCCTCTTTTTTATGAAATTTAATCTACTAACCTTCACAAAAAAAGAAAAAACCTGCTAAAAATAGAAAAAAAATAAAGAAAAAAACTAGAATAAATATGATTTTATTCTCTTAAACTAATATCTTCGCCTTGCTGGTCTTCGTTTTGAATAGCAATCGCGACAATATACTGGTCTACTACCGTCTGGCTTGAATGGGACTTGACAATCTTTTCCACAATCAGCGCATACAGCGGAAGACATTTCTCTTTCGTAACTCATTACTTATCTCAACTCCTGTACTTTGCTATGTAAATATGTGTTATTACACGCTGTTTTACCCCTTTACATCGCTCCTTATAAAAGTATGTGATTAAAACCACAACATTCAAACTTATGGTTCTCTCCCCAAAATAGAAGGGTAGACTTCACATCACTTGATTGAATATTTCCTTGTAGATCTATAAATATCGTAAAGGTTTTAAGAATTATTGATTTCTATAATGATAAGGTTAGGTTAATGGTATTAAGTCTTAAAGATATTGAACATGTTTGGATGAAAAAAATTCCCAAATCCCGTAAATTACATGAGAAAGCTCTTTTAATGACCCCTGGCGGTGGGCCTCACTGTGGAATTGTGAGTAAATGGCCTGTGCAACGGCAAGTGTATCCGCCATACGTGTGGAAGTCTAAAGGTCCTTGCATGTGGGATGTGGATGGAAATACCTATACAGATTATGATAATCATTGTGCACTCTTCTTAGGTCATGCACATCCAGACGTGGTGAAAGCCATACAGGAGCAGGCAGCGTTGCGACCTTTTGCATTTGACTTTAGTGAAATCCAAGTGAACCTTACCGAGAAGATTTCAAAAATGATGCGAACTGCCGAGGTGATCGATTTTGTGAATTCTGGAACTGAAGCTAGCATGGGAGCAGTGCGTATTGCACGCGCTTATACCAAAAGAAAGACCATTCTCAAATTTGAGGATCACTATCATGGTTGGAGCGATACCCTTTTTTCAAGCGAAATTGGCGTTGGAAAACCTACTAAATCCACAGCAGGAATTCCCGATGAATGTTTCAAGTATACCATAGTCGTACAAGAAGGTAATCTTGAATTGGTTGAGAAGATGATTAAGACACATAATCCCGCAGCAGTTATAATGACATTCTCCCATGGTAGTCGTCGTGGAGGTATGTCGGTTTCAGCGCCTAAAACCATTGAATATCTGAAGGGCCTTAGAGAAATCACTGAAGAAAACGATGTATTACTTATTTGTGATGAAGTTGTCACAGGATTCAGGAATGCACCTGGTGGCGCTCAAGAATACTTTGGAGTCTACGCTGACTTAATTACATTAGGTAAGATGGTTACAGGAGGGTTTGCTGGTGCTGGCGGTATCGCTGGAAAACGCGAAATTATGGAAATCGCTAATCCGATAGGAAAAGAAAAATGGGAATGTGCAGCTACTTGGGGAACATTTACCGGTAGTCCATTACAAATGGCGGCGGGTTATGCTGCTCTTCAAGTCATTGACCACGCAGGAGGACGCCTTAATCGGTACGCGAACCGACTTGGACAAAAATTAAGGGATGGACTAAATGAGATCTTTGAACGCCACGCGTTTCCAGCAGAAGCCGTTGGATGTGCATCAATTAGCGGAATATGCTTTACCAAACAACTTCCGATAAAAACTCCTCTTGAATATGCCGCGAAACAAAACTATGCGATGCTTCGGAAATGGCACATGTGGCTGATGACTTACGCTGGAATCTTTCATAATCCTGGATCAGCATCCAGTCTTGGCGCTACCCATTCGATTGAAGACATAGACACATATTTGGAAAGTGCTGAAGACTTTGTAAAAAAAGAGAAAAGTTGAAGTGAAACGAATTCTTCGTTTGACGGTATATTCCATAAAAACTCATCAGTGTAATAATTCTAGAGAATGTGCAAGGAAAACGCTGATTAATACTGTCGATACTCATCTAATCAAAATTCATCTTTCTCAAATTAGCATAAGATTTTAAACAGGTTACCTGCATTTTTTCCCAGTATTCTTTCTCGGTCTTTTTTTGAC
>JAEOSY010000275.1 GCA_016840125.1 Candidatus Helarchaeota archaeon
AGGCAATTGGGGATATGGATATGCAGGGTGCGTTGATTAAGAAGGTACTTTTCAGTCCTCGAATTTTAAAGATCGGCGTAAGTATTTTAACGGGGCTTTTTTTTCATTGATATCTTTCACTTTTAAACAGAAAATCTTAAAACAAGTCATTGCTTAAGTAAATAAAATCGAATATTGTACAAGAATAATCATTATTTTCACGAGGTAAAGAATTTGGCGTCCATAGAAACACCGGTTTGCCAATCATGCGGAAGAATTATGATACCTAGAGAATTTGCCGTAAAATTTTCATGTCCGCAATGTGGAAATGTGACAATTTGGCGTTGTGAACGATGTCGCCAGTTTGCACGGTCCTATACATGCTCAAAATGCGATTTTGAGGGACCATAGTATAATACTTAGGAGGATAGTCCATGGCAGATGTTGTAGTTCAAATGAAAGTTCTCCCAGAAGGAATCGAGGTCGATTTGAATAAATTACGGGAAGAAATTAAAAAAGTTCTTCCTGAGGGTATGAGAATTTATAAGATATTAGAAGAACCAATAGCGTTTGGTTTGAAATGTCTTAAAGTAACTGTTATAATGCCTGAAGCCGAGGGAGGTACAGATCCAGTAGAGAATGCAATTTCTTCGATTAAAGAAGTTCAGCGTGTTGAGGTAGAGATCGTTTCCCGAATGTAATTTCATTATCTTTTATTCTTTCCAGAAAGATTTTATAAATCGTTCCTCTTTTTTTTCAAAATTAAAATATTCACCAATTTTTTGGGATTCTTCAGGATTATACTGGTAAATTATACTTAGATAGGGAAGATATTCACTGATTGCTTTTGAGATTCCAATCCCCGTTTTAATCCGTATTTTTTCACCAATACGGGCCATGTCACCGCGTCTCAGCTTGCCGATATTTTGGAAAAAAAAGCGGGGAAATAGGCTAAAATAATTTACGTGATGATATTGTGATTTTGTCCGTGCTAAGGAAACTCCTGCAGATAACTCAAGAGAAAAATATGGGAAGAGACGCCAAACAGATTTTTCCGCTTTTCGTTGGATGTGCCCCCATACTATGTCAGCTTTGGATAACGCCTGGTAAGCTGCAGCAATCTCTTCAGGCTCATGCATATGTTCAGGGATTATTTCGTTAATTCGCTGTAATAGTAATCCAAAATCGCGTGTGCTAATGTTGACTTGCCAGAGAATCCGCTGAATTGTCTGGACATTTTGTTCTTTGAAAATAACTCGCAATGCTTCAAAAATACTTTTATCCTCATCACGGATTTGATGTAAATTCTCGAGATCGGTTATACTGAGTTTTTCTTTTCCAGTTGCTACACTTTGCAGATCATTTATTGCAGCTCTCAAATCGCCACTCGCATTTTCACTTATTTGTAATAAAACCTTATCATCATATTCGATATTTTCTGTATCACATATCTTTTTGAGTACCTTTACAGTGGTTGGGTTCTGAATCGCCTTAAACTTGATTTGAATAACATTACGCTTCAGTGTGCTATATTTTTGGTCAGAAAGATCATTGGCTGTGAGAATAATAGGGTTTTTTGTATGCTTTATAATCTTAATAAGAGCGCCGATACCACCACGATCCTGCCGTCCACTAATTCCATCGACTTCATCAACTAAAATTATGCTTCCTTTTTTATTTTTGATGGATTTTTTCATAGCTGCTGTTCCAACAATACGATTTATTTTCTCTTTGTTTCTAATATCACTCGCATTAATTTCAAATAAGTCGTATTCAAATTTTTTGGCCATGACATATACTGTCGCGGTTTTTCCCGTTCCGGGAGGTCCTAAAAGAATAATGGCATTGTCCTTTGAAGTTTTTTTAGAAAAATTGGTTAGATATTGTTCGACTTTCTTCACAGCTGATGGGTTTCCAACAACATCTTTTATTTTAGTTGGAACGTATTTCTGTGTCCATGTTTGAGCTGTAGGCATTCTATCATTTCCAGTTTAATTTTGATTTAAAACTCCAAGTTGAGCAATAAAAGCACTTAGATGGATCTCCTCATTAGCACCTTTTTGAATTCGGACCTCATAATCACCCAATAAATCAAAGATAAGAATTTTTGAGGCTTCTGGAATAGGTAACTTTTTTACCACAACGCGGATGAGATCAATTATTTGGCTTCCAACAAGTCCGTATTGAAGAAACAATTCACGCAGTTTTGCTCTGGCAGTTGAAAATTCCTTATGCACCGCGAGTTCAACCATAACCTTCACTTTAAACTCTAGGATTTGTTTGGCTATCTGATGAACGGAATCCACATTAATTTTCGTTCCTATATAGACAGAGGCGATAGTCTGGAGTAAATTTATGGTTCGAATCATATTTTTTTGCCCCAAATAGATAATTGAGGAGAGAGCGTCATCATCAATGGAGATTTTTTCAGAGTTGGCTATAAATCGAAGGATAGCAGCAATATGTGGTTCCTTAAGAGGTTTGAAATGAAAAATAACGAATCTAGACCGGATAGGATCAATAATTCGTGATAGATTTTCACAGATGAGACAGAAACGACATGTTCTTGTGCTTTTTTCAAGCGTTCGACGTAAGGCTTGCTGGATATCCATAGTGAGATTGTCAGCATCTTTTATTATCAGAGCTCTATAGGGAACTTCGGAAAAGGTGCGCATCATCGGAAAATTACGGAATATACTTTTAAATAAGAAATTCAACCCAGGTGTTCCTGAACTTTGGCGTTTATATTCCTGTTCAGCAAGTTCATACCATTTGGGCTTAACTCTTATGAAGAAGTCCTTAGAATCATTAGCATTAATTTCCTCTACATTGTAACTGAAATAATCTTGAAATATATCATGTAATAAACTGATTGCAGTGGAGGTCCTACCGTTAGGCGAGTGATTTAGAAATTACTCTGTACCTGGAGGACCAACCAATAATAAATGGGGTAAATTTCGTTTCTGGATAAAACCTTTTAGTTGTGGTAATTTTTCATCCATCCCAATGAGATTTGCTAATGTCACTGGGCGATATTTTACTGTCCAAATCTCGCTCTCACTCAACAATATTTTCACCACACCATGCAATAATTTTTATTAAGGAAATGAAATAAAAACAAGAACAATAACATTCCCATGTGTTTTAATCTTTCAAACACGTAGGATATTATAAAATTACTTATCAATCTGAAATGGACTCAATTAATCTAATAAACCGAATTTCTAAAGGTATTTTAGCAATCCATGAATAGTAATTCAAATTAGGAGGCATCCGCCAAAATGAGTGAAGCTAGAAAAAACAGATTTGAAATTATATCAGCTTGGTTAGGTTTCTTAGGTTCCATATTTACAATTTTTGTTAGTTTAGTAATGTTGATATCGAATATTTCCATTCTCACTAGTTTTCCCGGAACTAATCTAGAATATGAAACCTATTTTCTTTCTTTTGGTGGACAAGAGGGGTTTAACATAACGAGTGTTTTATTAGATTTTATGCCAATACTTTATGTGGCTACTTTAGTTGTTGGAATAGCAGGACTCCTTTTTTCGTTGTTTAGGACAAATATGGGTATTCGCCTTTCCGGGATTATTCTGTTTCTGACCTCGGGAATATGTATACTTTGTTTTATATCAATAAATGGGGTTTTAGCGTATGAAGAAGCACAAATAGCGAGTTTCATTGCGGCTAATGGAACAGCACAAGATCTTGCAGTGTATGGGATCACGGTACCTTATGGCCTCCTATTACCAAGCTTTGGATGGGTTATTCCCTGGAATATGGGATCTTTCCTTATGATGGCAGCGGCACCAATGAACGAGGCAAAATTCCGGACGCGTCGTATGAAAACCCTTGCGCGGGCAGATACTGCAGAGCGAGCGGGAAGACCTCGTGAAGCGATCCGATTGTATTTTCAGGCAGGTGACATCTCTATGAAACTTCGAGAAGAGGACAAAGCTTCCGAATACTATGCGAAGTCTCGTGAAATTCGCGAAGTAGCAATACAGGCGGTCTTAGAGGCAGAAGAGAAACGTAAACGTGAGGAGCTAGCAGCTCGCAGATCAAAGCTGGAAGAGCAGAGGCGAGAGATCCTGATGCGCGCAGATAGAGCTGAGGAGAAGGATGATTGGGCACGTGCAGCAGTGATTTACAAGGAAGCTGCATCGCTATCAGTTGATCTGGGAGAGAAAAAGTTAGCGGCCCAATTTACCGCAAAAGCAAAGGAATTACAAAAGAGAGCAAAGAAGGCACGAAAAGAAAGGAAGGAGCCACCACCTCCACCAGAGTAAACTTTTTTAGCCTATCTCTTTTTTTAAATTAGAAAATAATTCGTGCTCTATTTTTCTTAATAACTTAAAGGAGAAGTTTTCATAAACTCTCGAAGAAGAACAGTCGCATAGCAGCCCTTAATCAATGAAAAATTAACTCTAACAATGGTATCAATAGGTAAGTCTTCAACATTTACTGAAAAATTGAAAGGGCGAAAGAAAACTGGACGAAAGGTGGTTTTTAGATGGAGTTTTTCATTTGAAGATGATTTAAAGAGAGATAAATTTATGTTGTTTTCAGTAAAGATTTGAGATATTTCTGCCGCGAGTGGATGATGTGAGTATTTGAAATCATAACCAATCAGGGGAGCCATAACGATAGCTTTTTTCTTGGCTATGGCATTATTTAACGATTTGATAGTTCGCGAATTGACTTCATACAAGGCATGAGTAGGCAAGGAATATTGATCTAGAATCGCAACATACTCCCCCTCTAGTGCTTGATTCAGAGGAATTTCAAGGCTCAGGCGGTAATTTAATAATTTATTAAAGATGAATGATTGTAAAGCGTGAATAAATAGGAGGAGGTAGCGGTGAGGAAATACTTTTTTAAAGATTTTTTTGAAATTTGGATTCTGCTCCGTTAGCTGCTGAATAATTCGATTCTCATAAAAACATGATTTAGGGAATTCAGATTTAATACGCGGCCAAGATTCTTGAATATTTCTTCGAATATTTTGAATCTTTTTATCCTCCTGGGGAAATAGCGCTGTTAAATAGATTTTTAAGGCAGATTCGTAATCATCAACAAGCAGCGCTCGACCGAGCTTATGGGAAATTGGGCGAAGGGCGCCAAATCGTTGAGGTCCATAATAATTTGGTACAAAAGTGGATACAATCTTTGTAATTTGGTCTATTTTTGTGGCAATTTCATTGTAAGAGCCCTCACAATTACGGATCGTGATTTGAAAATGATTTCCATTGAGAAATCCTAACTTAATTACCTTTCCGGGACGAATACGATTTAGATAAATATTTGGTCGTTCTATTTTTAGTAATTGAGGTAACTTTACTCCTGAAATGGAGATTAATTGGCTTGTTAATGCGCGTTTGTCCTTCAATCCAGCAAACCCAATATTTCTATAAGGTGTTCTGAGTTGAGTTGCGATTTGATGGATTGCATAGAATGTTTCAAGATTGTATTTTTCAAGTACTAAATTATATGTGGATAGATTTTGGGGTACATCTTTGATATTTCGGGCACTCATTTGTTGAAGTTTTAGAATTTCTCCGTTTATTCCTATTTCTTCAACAATAAAATCTTCTATTTTAGTACGAAGTTTCCCTCCAATTCCAGGTATCTGAGTACAATAGTAATCGATCCCTATTACTTTTTCAATAGGGTGTGGATCCATGATAATTAAATCACGTAGAAGTAATTTTCTTATAGATTGCGCTTAAAATAGATTCAGGTTCGATCATTCCAACCAATTTACCTTTATCGACAACTGGTAACCGTTCAATTCGATGGCTCAGCATTAATCCTAATAACTCTTTAATTGAAGCTTCCGATGATACAGTAATTGGATTTCTAGTCATTAAATTTTCGACCGTCATTCCTGCGATACTTGTTCGAAATCTTGAGAGCATGATATCTCGCTGGGTTACGATTCCTACTAATTTATCAGTTCCCAGCTCTAATATTGGGACACCTCCGAGGGATTTCCGAACCATTAGGAGGTCGATAGCTGCTACTTTTTCATCGGGATGGACAGATACGACATTGGTTTTCATGAGGTCATGTGCTTTTAACTCAGATATTACCAAGGGATTTCCTCCTGAATTCAATTATTTATATATGATTCATACTTTTTAAGTATAAGAGGTTCAAAAGATGTTCAAATATAAACAAGTTATGATCATCCGTAAGGATTTGGGGATGTCTTGCGGGAAGATTTCAGCTCAAGTGGCTCACGCAGCAGTAACACTCTATGATAGAGCTAATAATAAGCGAAAATACAAAAAATGGTTAAAAAAGTGGCTGAACGAGGGACAGAAAAAAGTAGTAGTAAAAGTTAGTAGTGAAAATGAACTTCGAAATCTCTATGAGAAAGCTTTAAAGTTTGATTTACCTGCGACCTTAATTCAAGATAGAGGTTTGACTGAAATTCCACCCGGTACCATTACCGCACTGGGGATAGGCCCCGCTCCTGAAGCAGAAATAGATAAAGTTACAAAACATCTGCCCTTATTGTAAAAGTTGAAAAGATTGTATAAGAGAAAAAAACTATTCAAAAGCAATCCGAATCCGTTCGTTTGTGAGGCGGTAAATAAGTTCCTCTAACACCTCAGGGTCAGCGGGAAGGCGATTTTCATCACCTAATTTTAAACGAGCTTTGCTTTCAATTTCACCTGTTGGGAGATATATTCTATTCATCCCTAGTAATGCAGCGGGTACAATGAGATCTTCTATGATTTTTTTCAGATCCGAAACTTTTTCGATAACTCGGATATGTTTTCCAATTTTCTCTTGTAATAATTTGATAAGTTTACCACGAGGACCAATAAATGAAGAGATTTCACCCCGTCCAACTAAAACAATTAGAATGGAACCTACTTCGATGGATTTATAGAAATTCGTATTCTTTAAAGCCGAAAATCGCCCTTCGAGTTCCATTAAATAATTAGCAAGATCAATGTCCAGTTGAGTAATTTCTTCTTCTTCTAATTTTGTCTGGCACGAATTGCATAAGACCCCTGTTTTTGCACAGATTTTACAAATTGGCATTGTACGCATACAGTGAAACACCGTTCAACTTAAAACAAACTCATATTAATATAGAAGAAACTATTCTAAATTTCCTTAATTCATCGAAAATTTGTCTTATTCTCTTAAGAATCTTATAAGTTCCTTTTATTTATTAATAAAAAGCCTTTGATTATAAAATATGATTTGGATTCAAAAAGTTTTTCTTTAGTTTGATGTTTTTCTTTTATTGTTTTTAGAATTTTTATATGGATTTTATCTTAGGTGAATATATTTAGGGAGCTTTGATAGAAATGGACCTTCCAGAAAGAAAAAGCCAGACATTGATAAGAGCAATTATTAAATTTAATAAGAATTTGGACGAACTACAAACAAAACATGAAAAGGTTTCGGGAAAAATTTTGGATTTATCTCTACAACTGTTAACGGCAAAACAAACTAAAATAGAAACAGCTAAAGAATTAGAGGATCTCAAGTATGAAATGGATAATAATATTTTATTGAATCTTGAAATTGCTTTTGAAACAATAGGCGGATTTGAATTGGATATTGTAGATATTGATGAATATCTACCAAATATTAAAGATGAACAGGAACTCCTTAAGGATTTAGAGTTATCTGTAAAAAATCTTGTTAAAACAACAACTGTAGCCGATGATGTTCTCAATAAACAAGAGAAGGAGAATTTCAATTTTCTTCATAAGTCATACAAGAAATTAATAACAAAAACACAGATAGGTATCAAGGAAATTAAGCAAATATTAACCATACAACTTCAAAAAGTCAAAAAGATGGAGGGTATTTAATCAGTTTTAATTATTGTTCTCCAGACAAGTAGTTCCCACACTTAGGACAGCGTATATTTCCCACTCTGGAGACACGGTATCTTTGATTGCAATAGGCACAATACATATGTACAGCTGCCTCTTGGGTAACTTTTTCTTCTTGTTGTCGTAGAATTTCGATGATTAACTGAGTCTGTTCTTCGATCCATTTCTTTCCTTCTTGGTATTCAATTTCTTTGGCGTAATAGTATGCTTCTTTCAAGAGTTTTAAGGCTTCTTGATAGCTAGCCTTGTTTATCTCACCATAAGCTTTTTCCGCTAAACCCATGTATTTCTCAATGTATTCCTTATGCTTTTTTGCTTCCGCATCGACTTCCTCTTGCGCGACCTGTCCTTCTTCTATCATAACAAGGTTGGTGGAGAGATTTTCAAATATAGCATCCACACTTTGCCCCGATTTTGCAGAGGACTCGAAATATAAAACATTATGACCGCTGGCTAGAGCTTCAATTTCAGAATGGGCAACTTCGCGATCGGGAAGATCGGATTTATTTCCTACCAAGAGTAAAGGCAATGAAACGCAATTATTTGCAATCTCAGTAAACCAGCGACTCAAATTTTCATAACTCTTGCGATTTGTTAAATCAAAGACTATGAGTCCGCCTACAGCACCCTTATAATATAAAGGTCTTACATAGGAGAAGCGTTCCTGACCACCGGTATCCCATATTTGAAGTTTAACGCGACGAGTCTGTCCATTTATTGCCACATTTATTGTTTTTATTGAAAAATCCACCCCGATGGTCATCTTGTAATCATCACGGAAGACCCCCTCGGCAAACCTCACGGTAAGGGCGGTCTTTCCAACACCACCGTCGCCTACTACGACTATTTTAAATAAGTAATCGAATTCGTTCATTGCGCTGACCGTGTTTCCCACATTTTAGAATTTACAAGATATACGCAGCATTCCGACCCCCACGTGGTATTTAGAGGCGATTTTACTGGATCTGCGAGACATTATTAACTTTGTTATTTTCTTTTAACACTACCTAAAACTCATCATTTTTAAATTATAAGTATTATGAACGGGATTTGAAACTATTAATAGATTATATTTAGAATTAGTTTTATGGTTGTTTATTAAGAAAATGGCTGAAATTACCTATTATTCATAATTTCTCTTGTTGAAGATCACATCCTAATTTAACTAGAAATTCTCCCTAATAAATTTAAAATTCGTATATGTCGTCTTTGTTACCACTCCCTCTTTTCTAACTTCTTATTTTTAACCCACAATGAGTACCTTATTTTCTACTGGAATTTTATTCATAAATTTATATCCTTTAATTTATAACTTAAACATTAAATTATCACATTAAGAAATGAATTTGGATGGACTGTAATGGATTTTTTTCAGCATCCCCTCATTAAGGAGAAAGCAATAGAAAGAAGATTATATCAGCAGACCATATTAGGAACATGTATAAATAAAAATAGCCTTATAGTTCTCCCAACAGGGCTAGGGAAAACTATAATAGCACTTCTGATTGCGGTCACTAGATTGAAAAAATATCCGAATTCGAAAATTATTTTCTGTGCTCCGACCAAACCTTTGGTTGCTCAACATTTCACAACTTTTAAATCATTATTGGTTTTAGATGAAGAATTGGAGATGCTTACTGGCTCGGTAGCTCCAGAGAAGCGTAAAAAAGTCTATAAGGATGCGAAACTCCTTTTTTACACCCCACAAACACTTCAAAATGATATAATTACGGGGATTGCCAATTTAGAGGATGTTAGTTTCATAATTTTCGATGAAGCCCATCGGGCAATGGGAGAATATGCATATAATTTTATAGCGGCTCGATACAAAGTATTAGCAAAGCATCCATTAATTTTAGGAATGACGGCTTCACCAGGAGCTACCAGAGAAAAGATCGAAACGGTCAGGGAGAATCTATTCATAGAAAATATTGAAGTACGTACTGAGAAAAGTCCAGACGTCATAAATTATGTGCAAGCTATTGATATAAAATGGGAACGAATGAAATTACCAGTAGAATTTCGCGAAATTAAGGATTTAATTGAGAAGGAATACAAAGACATCCTGAAATTTCTTAAAACCCAAAATTACCTTCTTTCTTATGATATATCAAAGGTGACAAAACAAAATCTCTTGGCGGCCCAAGCAAAAATTCGGCAGGCATTAAATACAGCATCAAGTCCTAAGGCTGCAGATTTTGAATTAATAGCCAAGGTCGCAATGGCGATTCGCTTCTCATACATGCTTGAATTATTAGGGACACAAGGTTTGAACTCCCTATTAGCGTATCTTAAAAAAATTGAGAAGACGGCTTCAGGGAAACGATCTTCGCGAGTTTTGCGAGAACTGGTTAGCTCCCCTTTTTTTATTAATCTGAAATCAAAAGTTAATTCTCTAACTGAGAAAGGAGTCGATCACCCAAAATATTCAATCCTTCAAAATTTTTTACAGAAACAATTTGAACGGAGCAAATCATCCCGTGTTATAGTTTTTACGCAATATAGAATTACAGCACAGCTAGTGACTGATAAGTTGGGGACTCTTGATGGACTGCGACCAATCCGCTTTGTAGGACAGCAATCCAAACCAGGGGATAAAGGATTAGGGCAAAAACAACAATTGGAGATTTTGGACCAGTTTAAACAAGGGGTCTACAATGTATTGGTAGCGACTTCTGTAGCAGAGGAAGGGCTAGATATCGCAGAATGTGATTTAGTAATTTTTTATGATGTTGTACCAAGTGAAATCCGGTATGTACAGCGAAAAGGGAGGACTGGTCGGAGGAGACCTGGAGAAGTAATTATTCTCATGGCCCGTGGAACTCGTGATGAAGGGTATTATTATGCAGCAAAACGAAAGCACCAAGAGATGCATCGAATCTTGAATAATCTTCAGGAGATGGCACGTAAAAACTATCGCTCTATCGATAACAGTCAAACTCAAATTGAAAAGTTTGTGAAGAAGAAGAAAATAGATTTTGAAATTGTAGTAGACCATCGTGAATCTTCATCATCACTTGTAAAAGAGTTAGTGTCTTCGGGATTTAATATTAAATTAGCACAATTACCTGTCGCAGACTATCGAATAGGCCCCCGAGTGCTCGTGGAACGAAAAACGACTCAAGATTTCTCCAAATCAATAATTGATGGGCGTCTTTTAAAAGAAATAAAAGAATTGAAGCAAAACTGCACACATCCACTAGTTTTAATTGAAGGCCAAGATCTCTATTCTGCTAGTGCATTGAATTCAGAAGCGATCCGTGGAGCTTTTATTAGTATTATGCTCGATTTTAAAATTCCAATTGTAATTGCAAAAGATGGAAAGGAAACCGCAAAATTTTTCAAAACAATTGCACGACGAGAAATGGAGAAATTAAAGGGTAAAAAAATCATTCCAACGAGACTTGAAAAAACACCTCAGAAGCGATCAGAGGTTCAACAATTTGTAGTTGCAGGGCTTCCTGGAGTTGATACAGTCCGTGCGAAAAATCTTTTGAAGAAATTGAAAACACTCGAAGATATTTTCACCGCAGAAGAGGAAGAATTACTGAATGTTGAAGGAATCGGTAAGAAATTAGCCGAACGAATTAGGAAACTCATAACTGCGAAATATCGTGACAATTAATTTTAAAAACGATTTTTCGGACGTTATTAAGTAACAATCTTTTGATTATTTGTAGATGTGAATGGTGGGTTTGTGTGCCCAAAGCAAAAAAGAAAATCCAAGAGAAAGAGGTCAAAGGGTGCCTCATCTGCGAAAGAGAGAGGAACTCAGAAGATTACTGTAATTACCACAGTGTAGCATTTAAGAATCTTCAGGATAGCTATGATGATTGGGTGGAGGCTTATGGGGGATTGTCCTTCGCTGAGTATCTTGAAAAACTCATTGAGAACCCAGCAACGGGATTATGGGTCAAAGAAGTAGCAGAGCTTTTGTTAGCCAAGGAAAAGGAAAAAAAGAATAGATTGGAATGATTTTTTAATCAGAGTAGAGCTAAAAGTAGGTTGTGAATGTCAACTACATTAAGATTTTCAATATTTTCAATTCCAATAAGTAAATTGTCAAAACATGCGGGACATGCTGTAACGATTTCTTCAGCTCCATTTTCATTATAAAATTTTGCAACAGTTTTAGAAATAGTTGCTGCAACTTCGGGATAGGTTGCTTTGCATAAACCGCCACCGCCACAACAGTATGCATCGAATTTCTCCCGCTCTAGTTCGATAAGTTTTAACCCGGGTATACTTTTAAGTATCTCTCGAGGAGCCTCGAACACACCACTATGCCGTGCTAAATCACATGGATCTTGGAACACAATTTTCTTGTTATACTCCTTCTCAATCTTTATTTTGCCGTCTTTAATGAGATCAGCAAGAATTTCAGTAGAGTGCAGGATTTCAAACGGTAATTCTTTATCAAATTTCTTGTATTCTTCTTTCCAGGCTAAATAGCATCCGGGACAGGTTGTGACAATCTTCCTGACACCGAGTTCCTTCATCTTTTCAATATTATGCTTCATGAGTTCCTCGACTTTCTCACCAGTAATTCCCATGAGAAAATATGGCGCGCCACAGCACCATTCCTCATCGCCAAGTAGTGTAAAGTCGATACCCGCTTTTTCAAATAGCAGAACTAGCGATTCTGGAATGTTATATAGGGATCCTTTAAACGATTCCTGGCATCCCACATAGAGTGCAATTTCGGATTGCTTTTTTACCTTATCCTTTATTTTATCCTCGATTTCGTCAGCCCAACTCATTCGATCCTCGTTTTCCAGGAGAAATATGTTCTTTTCTTCCATGATACCATCGAGTATTTTGGTAATGATTTCGGGTCCTTGACCTTGTTCAATAATATAGCGCCGGGTAGCCTTCACAGTATCAACAACGTTAGCCCCAGAAGGACAGGTATTCGTACAGATTCCGCAGGTAGTACATGAGAATATGGCTTCCATTGTCTTCTTGGTTATCCCCATTTTGTTAAGATAGAGATTTCCTGCAAGAGTGACTCTGGCCCTCGGAGTCATGGTTTCGACGAGATTAGTGCGAAACACGGTGCACATTTGGCGGCAAGTCCCGCATACATTACATAAATAATAGTATTTAATCATATCGTCGCTCATTTTTTCTCACCTAATCCTTGAAAATGTACTAACTCAGGGATTTCTCCAACGCCCATTTTATCAGGATTTAAAATGTTATTTGGGTCTAGTACTCGCTTGATCTTCTTCATTACATCCATTGTCGCCGTCCCGTATTCTTTTTCTAAAAAGTGTTGCTTCCAAAGACCCACACCATGTTCAGCTGTAATTGTCCCGCCTAAAGAATACACAAGTTCCAGAATTTTTTCCTGATAGTCTTTAATCTTAGAAAGATTCTCTTGAGTGATATTTTGGGCTGAAATTAAATGCACATTACCATCGAAAATATGTCCCATTGTTATTGGAATAACGCTGTATTCTTGAGAGAGGGCCTTTGCTTCTTTTAAAAAGGCAATAATTTTTGAGGGGGGAACTGCAATATCGAGGACAGCAGGAATAAACATCCGTGGAACTTTAGGGGGATCCATGCTGCGCGCGATCCCAGGTCCAGCATAATGTCGAGCATCCCAAAGATGCTTTTGAGTAATAGTATCATCCATAACTTTCATTTTGGGTAGATCTTGAGCAAATATTTCGGGATTAGTTACCGCATCCTGAAGTTTTTGAAGGTCTTCCTTAAAGGAGGATCCAATAATTCTAATTAGCAAGGTTCCATCTCTTTTTGGCACCTTGATTTTAGTCTTTATTATACCTTTCTTTAAGCGATATTTGAAATTGGCATTCATCCCTTCGATCGTCATAGTATCTACGAATTCGAGTAAGGCGAGGTCTATATCCAAACCGCGGATGATTTGGATTGCTTTGCCTGCATTTTCCAGTTTTTTATAGGCTAGAACTAACGAAATTTCATTTTTTGGCATAGGTTGAATTTTTAAATAAATCTCTGTGTAGATACCTAGCGTTCCTTCTGAGCCCACAAACAAAGAAGTCAGATCATACCCCGCGACAGATTTTTCATTCCTTTTATGACCAGTATGAATTGTCGATCCATCCGCCATCACTACCTCTAATCCGCGAACATAATCACGGGTTGTTCCAAAACGAAAGCTGGAAGCGCCACTGGCATTATTCCCAACCATCCCGCCGATCATACAAGAAAAGGCACTTCCGGGTTCTGCTGGAAAGAAAAAGCCATCCTTTGCAAGGACTTCTTGAAGATACCAAAATTCCACTCCAGGTTCTACAACTACGTATTCTTCTTCAAGGTTGATTTCTAGAATTTTATTCATATGCTTTCCTATGTCCAAGAGGACACTATTTTCCTTAATGGGCAAAACCTGACCCGCTAGGGAAGTGTTAGCGGCTCGGGGAATGATAGGGATGTTATTTTCATTAGCGAGTTTCATAAGTTGGACTATTTCGTCCTTATTTTTTGGAGTTACTAGAAAGCCAGCGTTAAAGCTCACATTGTCATAGATCGCTTCGATTCCCTTCGCAACCCAGTCACCACTTGCAATCAAGTCAGCTTCATCGATAGAAACATCAGCTTCGCCAGAAATTTCAACTAATTTTTTGTAAATTTCTTCCTTATCCATCTAAACCACCAAAACTCTAATTACATTACAATAAATCTACTAGTAAGTTAATAATTTCCTAATTAAAATAAGAATTTTGGTTTGAGTTAATAGGATATAAATAGACACATTTATGTCTAAACTTCCACTACATATTGCGAAAATATCAATCAACAGGATAAATACTTGAGAATTGAAGAATATTTGGATATGATTAAGATATTTAAGAGAAAAGAAATAGTTTCACACAGAAATAACAAGATTTAAGTTGTAAGATTGGGATTTATTTAATAAGAACCAACAAATTATGTGGTGTTAATAAATTGGTTAGTGCAAAGGAAAACTCGAATATAGACGATATCCTTAATGATTTAATCAAGCCACAGCCAATTTCAGTTTCAGCACCCCCTGCCTGTTATCAAGACGAGAAGACATATAGAAAAACGCGTTTTGATTGTCTCGATTGCGATTTCTTTGATTCCTGTAAGGTATGATTGCTGGAGCTACCTTATTTTTCAACTGAAATGGTTATTTGCTTATTTATTCTATGTTATTAGACCTAATTTTTCTTCTAATGCCTCAATTAAAATTCTTTTATCTCTTTTTTCCATAGAAAGTTTCGTATTTTTTTACCGCTAATTGATGGAATGCTTTCTCGACACCATGCCCTGATTTAGCAGAGGTCTCAAAGAAGTCCAGGGCCCCAATTTCAGATGCAAATTGCTTAGCATCCTCTTCAGAAACCTGGCGACTCTCTTCCAGGTCTATTTTATTTCCAATAATTATAAATGAAACATTAGTTGTAAATTCGTCCAAGTCTTTCTTCCAATTTGGAAGTGTTTTGAATGAATCACCGTCTGTAATATCATAAACGAGAAATCCGGTACTTGCACCCTCAGCATATTTCTTTCGTAAGTCTCTAAACTGTTCTTGCCCACCTATATCGTATACCATTAACGATAGGATATTATTTTTGTATGAAATTTGCTTCTCATAAACATTATATCCTAATGTACTAATATAATTAGCTTGGAATTTGTTGTTAACGAACCGTTCCACTAAAGACGTCTTTCCTACACCCGCATTCCCGAAAAGCACCATTTTATAGCGGATCGTTTCAATTGAGGACATAATTTTCATCAAAGAATTAATTTAATTTAGAGTTTTCTTAGTAAGAAATGTGGCGATAGAACCTATTTAAATGAATATGCAATAATAATGATCTTGATGGAGGGATTTTGAGAATCCAAAGTTTTTAATGAACTAAGAAATTAAATTACATTTGTTAATTCTCGCTTGTATTTTTAACCTTCATTTTAGTATCTTCTTTTTTAATAGGAGTAGATCCTAATTTATTAGGATCGATCGGAGAAAAAATGCCTTGTTTCTTTAAGCAATGGAATGGTTTTATTGCTCCAATCTTAAAAAAACGCTGTGGAATTCTTTTGAATAAACCACTCCTTATTTCTGCCTTGATATCACAGCCATTATCTTTTCAAAGAAGTGGGTTGCGAGGAACAGATCACCAAGATCACGGAATTTTTGAAGGAACCTCAGTTCAAATCGGCTATTAAAATGCTCTAATTAGCAGTATCAGAAACCGAGTGATTATCTTTCTCCCTTTTGGTATCATCCTGTTGAGGTTTATCTTTTTGAGATTCCTGATTCTTAACTATCTTGGTAGTGCTGAAATATCCTCGTTTCCATAATCCATATAACAGTCCTAGAAGTTCGAGTTGGGATTCGCCTCGTGCGGATGCGGCAGTTGACAATAATTTCTTCAAAAAGAAATACTCATCCGCATCTTGAATGGACATTCCCAACCCGAGAAGGGCAGTTTCAATCTTTGAGACTTTCTGGTCCGATTGCACTTTTTGCATATTTACTATTTGGGGTGATGCGATCTCGACTTCTAGATTCTCTTTGATTATTTCAGTAAACGACTGGAAAATTCTGAGATCTCCGTCAAAATCTAAGAGGGCGGATTGATAAGTTTCCTCAAACTCCGTAATAAGGTTCTGAATTTCATCTCTGGTAATATCCGAAAGCCGTTCCTCAGATAAAACAGCAAAATAAATCAGGTCGGCTGCAAACCAAGAGACTTTAAACTTTTCATAGTCCAAGTCCCACCCACCAACTGTTGTTCCCTTCCTTTTATAAACTTGGTCTTGGAAAGAGGAGATGGCTTGAAGGAAACCCGAAATAAGTACCGGGTTAATAACTACCGGGTCAAGAGATTCCGATCCAGTATGTCTGGTTTGGAATTCATAGATTGGAATCCCATTCCGTTTATAGACAACCATAATATATATTAAATTATGGAGATCCTCGAATTTGGTATGAAGTCCTTGTAATTCTTTCAATCTCCGCTGTTTTCGAGGTCTTTTATAAGCAAAATTGTAAGATAAAATGGCCACTATGGCACCTGCAAGCGCGGCACCCCAATAGGGCGCGTATCGGACGACCAAAGTCATGAAAGTAATAACTGCCACAGACGTTTCAGAAGTGCTGTTTCCATTTACGTAGCTTATACCATCAAATGATGCCGAAACACTAATGCCGCTGATCCCTGAAGGGACCTGGAAATCTATAGTTGCCTGACCTGCTGAATCTGTACCTGCTTTTTTAACATCAAGTACATTTGACCCATCTGTAATAGTAAAGGTTATAATCTTGTCTGAACTGGGTGTTCCATTTATCAGAAGAATAGCGCTGATTCCTAAAGTATTTCCGACTTGAACTTCTTGAGGGAGGGGAATCAGTGTTAGAATACTATTTAATTTGATAACTAAAACCTCAGAATTAATGGAGCTGGCGTTAATATAGCTTGATCCGCTATACACGACATCCACATAAATTTTGCTAACTCCAAAGGGCACGGACAACATGATACTTGCATTTCCGCCTGCATCGGTTTGCGCGGATTTTAAATCAGTTCTATCAGACCCTTCGTAAGTGAAAGTAAACTGGGTGGTTTCATTCACTGTGAAGCTCCCATTAATTAGCAAATTAACATTTACGTCCAAAGTGCCATTAATTTGAACGGTAGAGGGGAGGTACGTGAATGCTAAAGAACTATTAAGTGTGATTAATGGGATCACACTGCTTGATATGGTATCATTTTGAAAATGTACGCTCCCCGAAAATTCTATAATGATCTGCATTGTTTTCATTAGCGGATTTGCAGTTTCAATGAATTCAGCAATTCCTGATCCATTGGTGTACTCTACAGTCGAGGTTTCTAAGGCGCCAGGTTCAAAAATAAATCGCCCATTAAGGGGTTTATTGGTAATCGGGGTGCCATTTATGTCAGTCAACCCCACATAGATTGTAAACTGGGTCCCAGCTAGGATTTCAGAAGGTACGGAGAGAAAGCTCAAGAAGCTATCCGACTTGTTGATTGCTACCTCAGCATTAATGGAGCTGGCGTTAATATAGCTTGATCCGCCATAAAACACATCCACATAAATTTTGCTAACGTCAAAGGGCACGGACAACGTTGTACTTGCAGTTCCTCCTGCATCGGTTTGCGCAGATGTTAAATCAGTTCTATCAGACCCTTCGTAGGTGAAAGTAAACTGGGTGGGTTCATTCACTGCGGAGCTCCCGTTAATTAGCAAACTCACATTTACGTCCAAATTACCCCCCATTTGAGCGGTAGAGGGGAGGTACGTAAATGCTAAGGAACTATTGAGCGTGATTAACGGGATTACACTGCTTGATATGGTATCATTTTGAAAATTTATGCTTCCCGAATATTCAACTATTATCTGCATTGTTTGCATTAGCGGATTGGCAGTTTCGATAAATTCAGCAATTCCTGATCCATTGGTGTACTCAACAGTCGAGGTTTCTAGTGGACCAGGCTGAAAAATAAATCGCCCAGTTAGGGGACTATTGACAATAGGGGTACCATTTACATCAGTCAACCTCACATATATTTTAAATTGGGTTCCTGCTAAGATTTCAGTAGGTACGGAGAGAAAACTCAAGGAACTATTTAATTTATCTATTAATACTTGAGAGCTAATGCTGCTAGCGTTAATATAGCTTCTACCAGCGTAAAACGCGTTCACATAAATTTTACTAACGTCAAGGGGCACGGACAACGTGATATTTGTATTACCTCCAGCATCTGTTTGATTGGACTGTATATCAGTCCTACTTGACCCTTCGTAAGTGAAATTAAACAGGATAGTCTCATTCACAACAGGGGTCCCATTAATCAGCAAATTAACACTCAGGTTTAATTTACCGCCCGCTTGAACACTAGGGGGGAGGTAAGTGAAGATTAAGGAGCTATTAAGGGTGGTTATAGGTATGATACTACTAAATACAGAATCATTTTGAAAACTTACATCCCCTGGATATTCAACTATTCGCTGTACTGTTTGCATTAGGGGATTTCCATCTCCAATAAACTCGGCAATTCCTGATCCATTGGTATACTCTATAATTGAGCTTTCTAGGCCACCAGGTTGAAAAATAAATTTACCATCTAAAGGGGTATTGATAATGGGGGTACCATTCATATCAGTCAACTTTGCACATATTTTAAATTGGGTTCCAGCAAGGATATACTGTGGGATACACTCTAGAGTCAAATTTACCTCCTCTCTAGGACTGACATAGAGAGTGACATTCACGCTGGCAAATTCATGTTGAGAAGTATAAGCAGAAAAGGTCATATTGTACGATTTACCTTCTTCAAGTCCCAGTGACACGGGTGAGAATGAATATAAATAAATTCCCGTTGCTGGTGTGAGCAAAGTCATTTTATCAACCAAGGATTGAATTTGAATTGTACAATTCCCACTTAGACTATAAACAGAAGGGATGGATTTATGGTTGTGAGTATCCAGGTAGACTGCATAAACAGAAATGGTTTCCTCCAAATAAGCGGAGTAGCTTGGTTCTAGTGATTCGATACTTGTTGGAAGTTTCCTTATAGGAACTATGACATAGAGTTCTGCAGGAACATAGCCGGCTTGTTGAATTAAAATCTTTAATGTATGGTTAGTACCGGATTGAAATCCCGTAACATCTATTGTTATGTTATAGTAACCAAAGAAGGCTGTAACCCAACTGACCGATGGACCACCACCAATCCAAGAGGCGGTTATGATCCCACTGGTTAAAGAGTCGAGAGTGAAGTTATCATAATAGAAAATACTAACCTTGACACTTGAGTTGTGATATGGAGCAGGATTTGTTACTGCGTATGATTCATTAATATAATCCAGTCCAAGACAGTTTGGTGCGGTAACGCTTATATTTGAAATTGCACCTCCGATTGTGATATTAATACCCGAAATTTCGCTTGAGAGATATAAGGGCTTGGTTAAAGTGATTGAAAGTGAATGGGCACCTCCTATTACTCCTACTGTTAGAACTTCAAGCTTATAGGTACCATTCGAAAAAGTTTTGGATATCTGATAGGGGGCGGGCCAGACTGTTCCATCGCTGCTATTTTTTACTATTAGAGATGCCCCTAACACGGGTGCTCGTGTATATTCGTTGGTGAAATTTACGACCATGAAGATTGAATCGCCAGAATCGACACTTGTTGGATATGAGAAAAGGGTTAAATTAGTTGGGATATGATCTATGGTTAAATTTTTAGATTTGATCCCGACGGCAGTCCCATTACACCATGAAACTTGTAACCTCGCGTTCGTAAAAGATCCCGTTGCGGTCTCAGTAAGATTCCATACAGGGCTAAATTGTATGGTTTTATTATTCGTAATTGATTCTCCAGTAGTATCATTATAATTTGCTTCAATAGGGAAGATTGTGAGGTTAGAATCCCCTGTTGTTAAGGTCTCCGTAAAATTTCCAAAGATTTCTATAGTATCCGTGCCATTAACTTCTGAAACAATTATTCCAGATCGTTTAGCATAAACATTTTCAACATAATTGGTATCATTGCATTGGACAGTCCAAGTTCCATTTTCAGCATTGGTTATTGTCACGATTCTTTTTGATCCATCACTACTGGAATTCCACAAACCATGTAAGCTTGATTCCTTCCACACAGTTGTTGCCGATTTCCAAGCCGGAAGGGAAAACTCTAAACGCGGGTCAAATGAATCTGCAAGGAAAAACGCACTATAGCTTGCATTCCAAATGATTTGATTGGAATCTAATCCTTCAAAAGTGGTTGTAACGACATGGCTGTTTGTTTGACTATATGAAATAATATATTCAACTGAAAAATATGCAGAATAATTTGCGGAGAATTGAAAGTTTAACGTAGGATTTGAAAATTCGAAGGTTGAAGTCCACCTTCCATCAGCCCGGGTTGTATCGATTACAGAGGAGCCATTAATTTTTAAATCGACATCTGATGGAGTTCTAGAGTTATTCCTCAAACCTAACCTTAATGTGAAGTCCCAAGGGTGTATAAACCAAGATGAACCTAGGTCCTCCACAGCGTATCCATTATCATCTCCAGGACCGTCATCTTCATAAACCCATTCAAGATTGCCTTGAGGCCCATCCGGAGAAGAGTTAAATACGACGAAAAAGGCATTAGTGTAGGTATTTTGCGCGTCTAATAATACAGGAGACGTAAAAATAAAGTCATCCCATGCAGTGTATTCTGTTGGTGCAGGGTAACTTTCATAATAAAGTTCTGTATCGGGAACCGGAAAAGCACCTTGCTGTGTTGCGTTATAAACACGTACTGTAACACCATTATTTTTCCATATAGAATCCCAGTAAACTGTGACATTATCCAGCACGGCTGTCGTAGTTATGTTAAAACTCATCCCATAAGGTTCATCAACAGTATCCGCCCAGTTGGACGTAACGTCTTCTTCAACTACCAGAATATCCGTTTCTTTAAGGACATCGGTGACGGTGATGTTTGCGTATTTAGCTATCCATGATGTGGGAATTGGTACATTGAAACTTGCATTTGAAGTCAAAGCGCCTGCATTTCCACTTGTATTACATATTAAGGTAACATTCCCAGGCAGACCACTACCCGATATTTTCCCCTCGGAGGAGGTAGTGTGACTGAAAGCGTTAAGATTATTCTCTTGATTTTCTGGGTTTGGCTCGATAATTTGGTCAGTAATAGAGTCTTGTGGATTCCTTAAAGATAAAAAGGAAATTCCAATTATTGGAAGCATAATGACTAAGAGAAATAGAAGAAAAATCTTATTTTTACTTTTTTTTTTCATTTCAATCCACCTAGGAACAACAGGTTGGGATCTATAAGCTGATTATTCTTCTGGTTTTTCTGCGAAAGCCATTTCAAAGGATTTAACGGCCAGCTGATGGAACGCCTTATCGACTTCAGCCCCTGTCTTTGCGGAAGTTTCAAAATGATCGAGCGCCCCCAATTTATAAGCTAATTGCATGACATCGTCACTAGTAACTGCTGGGGTAAGATCATTTTTATTACCGATAATAATAAACGGAATTTCGCCTGCAAACTCGATTAAATCAGTTTTCCAAGCTTCAAGAGCGTTAAACGAGGCTGGATCAGTTACATCATACACGAGAAATGCGGTATCGGCACCTTCCGCATATTTTTTTCGTAGTTCTCTGAATTTCTCTTGCCCGCCAATGTCGAAGATCATCAGAGAGATGAGACTATCCTGATAATTGATTTGTTTCTCATAGACATTGTAGCCTAATGTACTGATATAATTCTCTTCGAATTTATCGTTGATGAACCGTTCGACCAACGACGTTTTTCCTACCGCAGCATTCCCAAATAAAATCATCTTGTACCGCACATATTTTTCATAGGAGTCCATACTATCCCATCATCCTCAACTGTATGAAGTTGGAATTAAATAAAATAATGGCAATTTTTACTTTATTTATTAGTTAAAAATTTCATTTGTTATCCTTTTAAAATAGATCTGGGTAAAACTGTATAAGAAAAAGATAAAAAATGAGATGTATTAGGGGCAGAAAATGTTGGAAAAATTTGAAGAGCAGACTCGATTGATCGTTCCTACGCTTAGAAATGCGATGAAAGACTGCACTGGGTGTGGGATATGTCTTCAAAATTGTTATTTGGATAAATTCCATCCAAAGCTTGCAAAGAAAGTCATGGGTTCCATTAAAGAATATATTATAAGTCATTTTAAGAAACCCCTACCAGGAATCGCAAAGAAAATAATTTGGCGCTGTTGCACCGATGAATCCTGCTACGATTTTTGTCCCAAGGGAATAGGTAAATCAATACTTATGATTGGATTGCGATTCATCTTATTGCAAACGGGGCAGGCCCCTCTATTACTTCAGATAGCTGAAAGTTCACTGAGAAAAAATTTAGCACAAGATCCAACATTTCGATTGCAGCGAACAGTAATGAGAGTTATAAGTCCCATGGGATATCCAAATAAGTGGCTTAAAGATAAAAGCTGGGAAAACGCCACCAGACGACTTGAACGGGCGAAGAACCCAAAGTTTGATAAAATTAAAGAGGGTGGGACACTCTTCATGCCAGGTTGCGGTCATACCTATGGGATGCCACACATAGTTGATCTTACGATGAGAATTTTGGATGCAGCAAATGTGGAATATTCTACGATTGGAACTCCTGAATTTTGTTGTGGGGGAGCTTTTGCGGTAGCTGGGTTTTTAAAAGGATCCTTTATCCTAGGGAACCGTACGGGCAGAGCTCTTAAAGATTTAAAGCCTAAAACAGTTATCACGGCATGTCCAGGTTGTTTTTCCGCGTATACTTCAAAGAAATTTCCTACGGGGGTAGGGAACAAGACGTTCTCGTTACCATTGAGCGAGCATCTCGAAGAGGGAGGAATTGAAGTCCTACATCTCTCTGAATACCTTTCGCAACTAATTAACAGCGGAAAAATTCAATTTAAACGTAAGTTGAACCGTCCAATTGCAGTCTTAGATTCATGTTCCACAGGTGGTCGTGCCAAAACTTTAGGAAGGGGAGATGTTTCAGCGTTCCAACACGAGATTTTGAAGAGTATCCCTGGTGTGGAATACCGAAAGCTACCTCTTTTAGAAGACCGATCACGGTGTTGTGGCTTAACTGCAAAATTAACAGAAAAGGTAGCTTCGCCGTTCTCAATCTTAAATCCGGATCTCGCCTACCAATCGCAGAAAGAGGTGGTAAATGACGCACTTTCTCAGGGAATCCATGATATCACTACCGTCTGCGGTGGATGCGCTATGTTGTATGGAGATGGGCTCAATCAGATGGGAAATCCAGTAAATTTCTGGGATACACAAGAATTGATAGCATATTCAATGGGGCTCAATATTTATCCAAGACATCACACAGAACAGTTTAATTGGATGCAGTTAAGTCCGCCATATTTAAAAATGGGGATAATATCGGTAATTCCAAGGTTGATAGAGGTAGCTTCTAACGCAATAAAATATGTCTTAAGCAGAAAAGTAAAAACTAACCAAAAAAAAGAAAAAAATTAGGAAATTAAATAATCCTCAATGAAATTGAGGATCAAACGTCGGAGTTCTCGTCGGAAAATAGGAGGGATTAACCGAAGTTTGTCGACCAGTTGCGCGACGACATCTTCTACAATGATATTGTTGTCAATTGGTTCATCTAAAGCGATCTGTCGGATGAAGTATTCATTCACTCGAGATTTGGTAATGGTGGATGAAAGAACGTGAATTATTCCAGAAGAATCTAGGAAATATGGTCTGCTGTGGGAATCATAAACTTTAAAAAAGCTTAGTTCATTGGTAATTCGGGTAACATACCAGTTGATCGATGAAGTTCTAATCTGGAAGCGTTTCGCAAAATCGTAGCGCGAGGTGGGGTTCGGATGGGAGAATGGGTGTCGACTTGCGATATAAAGGGCAGCAATATAGAGAACATTACGTTCTCTTGGCCAGGAAGATCCCAGCTTTATGAGATAACGGATTATGACATCAATCGCATAATAACTGTAGGCTTTTTTTACGCCGTGATCCTTATAAAATTTATAGGCCTCCCTCACATATGATTGGATATACTCATTTCGAAGAGCGACCGGCAGATTATAATACTCTTGCATCAATTTAAACACATCAACTTTCGAATATCTCATTTTCCAAAGGAAATCTCATGTGGTTTTCCCGACATTATTCAACAACATCCAGATATTTATCCTTATGTCATCTAGGTCTTTCCAGAATTACACATTTTCAAAAATATCTAATTCTGTAAAACCCAAAAAACTTAAAAGCCTAATTCGACAATTTTATAAATTAGTAAATAGGAAAAGTTTTTTTTACCTATTCTTAAGCGAGTAAAATGACAGCCCCAGAAACCAGAAATTCATATCTTTGGACCAAACATTTCCCCGATAAACTCTATTTTATATTGAGATTTCTCACCAAAAGGGGAAATGAAGCCCATTTAAGTGAAATTAAGGAAGAATTTAAAAATCAAATAAGCAAACCAGTCATTAAAGATATTATTTTTGATCTTTCTATGGATGGGAAGATCGAAGAGGCACCTATGAAGAAAGATCGCAGAAAAAAGATAATAAGACTCACGGACAATGGAATAAATCTGTGGCATAAACTCGAAGAACTCTCCAGACTCATGTAACTAGCTTATTTTTGATTCTATAGAGGTTTTTGTTCTAAATTAAAAAAATTTCATAAAACTATCAAAACATTTGTACGAGAAATCGGGCATTTCCTCTCCTATTTTATTAACTAAAAACTGATATTATGAAAGTTAAGGTGATGGGTTATGACGAAAGCAATTATGTATGGCAACCAAAAATTGGATTTTTTCGTGGAGAAGTATGAATCAGAGGAGTTTAATCCAGATGAGATAGATCGCCGTATCATTCGATATTTATCTGTAGATGGTCGGGCAAGCTATACCGAAATTGCAGAATCCATAGGAGTAACACCTGCAACCGTTAGGAATCGGCTAACGAGACTAGTAGCCTCTGGGATCATTAAAAATTTCAAGCCGGTGGTAGATAAAAAATTGTATAATTTAGATATTTCGGCGTTTTTTATGATTACACTCGAATCTAGCAAACAAACTGAAGGTGTTTTTGGCCAACTTCAAGATCATTCAGAGATTTCACAAATTTCAGTACTTGCAAGTAACCCCCATATTGTTTGTACCGTTTTTGCAAGAAATATGGAGGAATTTTCGGTTTTACTTGCAAAAATCACCCAAATCGATGGAATTAAAGAAATTAATACAAATTTTATTATCAAATCTGTGGTTTCTGGTTGCGTCATGCAATAAAATCTTTAAGTTATGGGAAATCATCCAAGCCGTAAGGTCATTGTTTAAATAAATGTAGCTCCTTTTCCAGACCACATTTCTACCCAAGCACTTTTTTGTTCATGTTTTTAGTCGTTATGACACTAACTTAAAATGCAAGCATTTGTTTTATTACTTCAATAATATGTGGTTTAATGAATTAGAAGATACATAGAGTTGGATTTGAGGAAAGCGGATCCTTTACAATTCCAGAAATCAATTTAACGTCTGAGTAAAGATAAGCAATTTCATTGGATGCAGAGTATGAAAATAAAAGCAAAAATTCGAATGGGAGAATTGGAATCAGAAAAGGATCTTCAAAAGAAGATGACGGAAGGATATCAAGATTGGAAGGAAGAGATCCTTAATAAGGCGCGCAGTGTTAAGGATTTAAAAGAGCTTCGCAAACTGATGTATTCATTAGGGGATGATTTCGATTGGGTCGAATCCACCGGTCGCTGGCTTGATGAGGCGAAGCCATATGAAGTTATCTGTGTGAATCTTCGCGTTCCCGGTTTAGAAATTCTCAAGAATGGGAAAAGACCGGAACGATATACGATGTACGGTATCCTTTGCTTTAGTAAAGCAATGGTAAAGTCATATGATCATCTCGGAGATCTCGAGCGCCTCATTGTTGAGAAGAGGAATGGGCATTTTTATGCTTGGTCGACAGTGGGGCATGGTTATGTTGAGAAATGGCCCGAATATTTCCCAGATACTCATTCATTAGAAGAACTGTATGGTAAAGTCCATTGCGTATTCGAACGTGGGGATCATTCGCTTGTTCTAGAATATCCAAATCCTGTACTATCAATCCTCCATAGATGGTTTCGTAATAAATTAAAACTACCACACATAGCGAAAATGGTTAGAGATGCTTATGCAGCTCGTGCTCTTGGGGTGGAATTCACTGAACTAGAAGTTCCCGTTATATCACATGAAGATCTTGAGAATAAATTAGAAATTGATTGGAATGGATATGCAACGGCAGTTATTGAGCTGGATCATTTAATTCAGATAGCCTATAAGCGATTAAATATAATTCAAAAAATTAAAAAGATTTTTCGGAAGAAGAGCGATCCCTATTATTATTTAGATTGTCTCCAAGGGGTAATATGGAATATTGCTCCAAAATATCAGGAACGATTTTTACGTGTCATTAGAAAAAAATTGAAGGTAACCTACGAGCAAAACGTTATTGATATAGATTTCTGGGATGAAATAACAAAAGTCTTGAACAAGGTTTCAGGATTAATCGAGCAAACTCAACTTATTCAATGGCAAAGTTTCCTCGATCCCAAACGCTATTCAAAGAAAATTGGGGTACGTAAAATTGAAGGACTTTCTAACGTTGCAATCGAAACGGTTGCGGCTGGATTAGGAAAGATTTTATTGAAAAGTTTGGATGATATCGCTTATCCTGAAAAGTATCCCCAAAAAGAAAAGATAAAACTTGTTGGAGCTATCGGATTTGGGCACTTCTATCGCTTGCTAAGAAGCATGTACATTATCTTTGAGAAGAAATTCAAATTCATAGCGCCAAAAATGGAGGGGGCAGGGAAACGATTTGACAGCTTTCTCGCGTCTCGGAGAATTAAGAAAGAAATGAAGAAAGCAGGTCAAGAAGAAGAAAAGAAACTTCAAGAGATGGAGAAAGAAAAGAAAATTAAGACACTTGAGGAAATTTCTGCTTAGGCTCCAAACTTTTTACTTTTATCCATCAAATCCATTAAAATAGGCATCAAATCTAAGCCTTTAATTCGTCCCAGCCCGCCATTCGCACAGCGTTTTTCAGAATAGGTTTTGATCTCATCGGTTAAGACACCATCTCCGGCAATTACAATCGGAACGGGATCAGCTGTATGATCTCGTATATGAACAGGATCTGCGTGATCAGCGGTTACAGTAATGAGCGTATCAGCTAAGTCAAGATTATCGAGTAAAAGTTGAACCATTGCATCAATTTTTTCAATAACCATTACTTTTTGCTGATAATTACCATCATGAGATGCACTATCAGTTCCTTTAATGTGAATGAAGATGAAATCATTTGATTTTAAATGTTGTAAGGCAGCTTCTCCTTTGGCAATTGTGTTTGTATGAACCGTCCCTGTCGCTTCAGGAACATGTATTGACCTCATGCCCACAATCATTGCCACACCCCGATAGAGAGGCGCCCCACAAATACAAGAGGCACTAATTCCATACATTTTGTCTAGTGTTTTTAATTCGGGTACAATTCCAGCCCCACGAGTCAAGATACCAGTCACTGGAGGGAGATTACGCTCGCGTCGTTTATCATTCAGGGAGCTTTCAGTTAAAATTTTCTTTGTGATATCATAAAATTCATTCAAGATTGCAGCAGTTCGTTTTGCCTCTGGAGTTCCATCTAAAGGTCGACAAGACTGAACTTTAGCATTAATAATATCAGGATCCATATTTGAAATATGATGAGATAGCCTTGGACCCTGAAGTTTTAACACACATCTATGTTCCACAGTATGAATAAATGTGGTTTTAAGATCGGGAGCACAACCTAAAGCAATATTTTTTACTAGTTGAGCGAATTGCTCACCTTCAGGAACTGTGCGCCCAGCCCTTCTATCCAAAATAAGATTGCCCGAGTTAATGGTGGCAAAGTTAGCGCGTAAGGCAACTTCACCCGGCTTTACATCGATACCTGCTCCAATAGCCTCAAATGGTCCTCGCCCCTTGTAATAAATATATGGATCATAACCAAAAAGGGCAAGGTGCGCGGTATCACTTCCCGGACGAATACCAGGACCAATGGTATCCATAATTCCACAAATTCCAAGCTTTGCCAATTGATCAAGAGCAGGCGTTTTCGCATTATCCAGAGGAGTCTTTGGAAAATCTTTGGAGGGCCGATCGCCCATTCCATCGCATACGATAAGAATGCATTTCAAGTTAAATCACCAAGCTATAAAGAAGTATAAAAGCTAAAATATGAAAAAAAAAGAAATAATTACTCTTCATGGACTCTGAAGAGATCAATATCGCTCCAGTATTCACTCTGTTCAAATACCTTCAAAAATTCCCGTGTAGAGCGTTCAATATCCTTAGATTGGGTAATATATCGACCAACAATGATAATGTCAGCACCACTTTTTAAGGCATTTTCGGTGGTATGCGGGCGGATTCCACCAGCAACTGCAACTAATTTGACTCCGAGTTCTTTAATATCTTTAATTAAATGCCAGCGTGGTTTATCGGTGGCCTCAGTATCAATGGCACGATGAAGGATAACAAGATCAGGTAACCTCTTTAATTGTTTAAGTTTCTCAATGGGATCTGGAACATCCATCGTGTCCATAAAGGAATAAATCCCAACGCGGTCTGCTTCATAGATAAACTTGTCGAGTGTCTGAATGGAAGCTAAGCCGGAGGCTACAACTGCATCAGCAGTTTCCTCAAATGCTAAATCAACTTCGACCTTACCGACATCTAACGTTTTTAAATCTGCAATGATGAAAGCATCCCTTATGGTTTCGCGGAGTTCTCCGATTAATTGTGTTCCGTAATGTTTGAGGAGAGGAGTACCTACTTCGAGAATGATTCGATCACTTTTTGGTAATGCTCTTATAATTTTGAGAGTCCTGTCCTTGGTGGGAACATCTAACGCGACTTGTAGATAGGGGGGACGCCAGAGGCGGGGCACTCTAAATCCGAGAACAGGATGTTTTGCACGATCTTTATCATAAAGAATCTTCTTCTGTGATGGATAATTTTGGAGTGCTCGTTTAATCGCAAGTTTCGTGGCCGAATAATTATAAGAATAAATTTTTCGATCACTCTTTGCATCAGGATGGACAAAAACGCTTGCTATGATGACCCACTTATCCAATTTGTCTTTTGGAATGATACCCTCCTCAGCGGCATCAGCTACTGCTTTGGCTACTGCATATTGAGCCGACCCAAAGATTTTCACCACCTGAGACATTCCCTGCACCGTTACTTTCGGAATTATAAGAGTCCACGGTTTGCAGGGGAGGTTTGGGCGAATGACGGCAAGAAGAGGGGTGTGTCCCTTGCTTAACTGACTTAAGGCGTTAGCAAAAGCTAACCCAACATTTCCGTCTTTCTCACCTATCAGTAAATCTACATGAGCTAATTCAGGTGCTCGTCCGAGCAACGCTTCACCAATTAAAAACAAATTAAACACCTAAAATTTTTCATTCTATTTTATTGCAGAAAAACTCCTAAAAACTCCTTCTGCGGCATGATTATCTAATTGCCATTAACATAAAAAGATTACTTCGTTTCCTTAGATCCGACAGAAAACTAAAGGGGTAAAGATCCTTAGTAGTTCTGCCCTAAAATGAAACGAAATTGAACATTACTCCAAAAGAAGGTGCTTATCTTAAAAAATTTAAAGTTCGTCTTTCACTACTAAACGATATACTATGGTTTCACCGGCGGTCTCACTTTTTCGTGTAATTTTAAGGATATCACCTATTTCTGCACCAATTACGCGCGCTACGGGATCTGATTTGAGGATTCCAGGCAGCGCGCTAGCGGGAACTTTCAATTGATCCAATAACCGCTCCTGTTCTTCCTCCGATAGGATCTCGTGCTTGGGAACATATTCATGTTCGAGGATGTCCATCAAAACTAAATCTGCAGGAATAAATTCAACCCCTTTATCTCTTAATTCATTGAGGGCACTTCGAGTCACCTTTCCACTCCCAATAAAGATTCGCCGCTTGATTTTCTTCTTATCAAACTTCTTATTGAGGTCTCGAATATAGGCGACGCCGGTAGTTTCATCCTTTACAGTATAATGCACAATAATTTGCTGTCCTTGGCCCCCTTTAAAGTATAAGAAATCAGACTTCTCCTCATCACTCTTTTTTCGGTCTTTATCTTCATCATAACCCCGGTTTTTCATCAAAATTTTAGTTTTTTCGATTAAAGGATTGCTCTTTGATCCCATACTGCTTACACCATTCTAAAAAATTTAAAAATAAATATCTCTGAAAATCTTTGAATTGCACAATAAACCTAGTATTATAAATTTTTCTATATCAGGCGGAATAAAATGGGTGGTGCACGGGAAGGGCTTCGAACCCTCGCAGGCCTTCGCCACAGGAGCCTCAGTCCTGCTCCTTTGACCAGACTCGGACACCCGTGCTTTGTTCTCCAAACTTCCGATATGAAGCCCCCGGCGCGAATTGAACGCGCGACCAACAGCTTACGAGGCTGCCGCTCTACCGGCTGAGCTACGGAGGCGTAATATATAGTTAATACATGTACTTTCCAGATTGATTACATTTAAGATATAAGAGATTAATTCTTATATTTTAAGGTAGTAATTTCTAAAAGTCTATTAAAGTTTGCTTAACTTAAGATGCTTAAAATATGATCGAGGAAAAGGTCAGTGATCGTATGAGTGAAAGTTTATTGAGTGATTTGGAAAAGGCAATTGTTGATTTTGATACAGAAAAAGCAGAGAAGCTGATTAAACAAGCAACGAAGGAAGAGTATGCACCTGGTGATCTCTTGAAAGCTCTAGGGGATGGTTTGAACAAAGTGGGTGAGTTATATGAAACCCATCAATACTTCCTCTCAGAGCTGATGTTGTGTGGAGATACTGCCAAGTCTGCAATTGAACTTATGAAGCCATATATCGCGGAAACAGGAACTAAAATGCTGGGAACTATAGTCTTCGGAACAGTTAAAGGTGATATACATGATATTGGGAAGACAATTGTTTCATCTTTTATGATTGGGGCTGGCTTTATGGTTCATGATATAGGTATTGAAGTAAGTGCAGTTAAATTTGTACAGTCTATTAAAAAGTATAAACCAGATATTCTCGCTATGTCTGCACTTTTAAGTACTACACGAGAATATATGAAAGATGTTATGAAGGCATTGAAGGAAGCAGGTTTGAGGGATACTATTAAGATCATAGTGGGGGGACGTCCTGTAACACCAGATTTCGCTAAAGCAATTGGTGCGGATGCTACTGCAACCAACCCAATCGAAGCTGTTGATATATGTAAAAAGTGGATTGCGGCGAAGTAAAGGTAGTAATTTGAGCAAAATTAATATTTCATTTTGATTTGTATATCAAAACGGATTAATATACATAATAAATCCACTCTTTGAGAAATGGCATTAATCAAGGGCTCGTAGCTCAGCTAGGCAGAGCGTCGGAGAATCTGAGTGATTTCAGATTGGGCGAAGCTCTTAACCCGATGGTCGCGGGTTCGATCCCCGTCGAGCCCGCCATTTTTCTTATAAAGAATTCATTTAAATTATTAATTTCCGCTGAAAAGGTAGAATAATGACACGAGTAGTAGCGTTTGGAACTTTTGATCTTCTGCATTATGGACATGTTAAAATGTTGGAGATGGCTAAAGAGCTTGGGGGGGCAGATGCTAAACTCATTGTTGTTATTTCACGAGATGCGAGTTCCGAAAAAGTAAAGGGACATCCTCCAATTTTTCCAGATGAGCAAAGATTAAATCTAATTAAAGCTTTGAAAGTGGTTGATGACGCGGTATTGGGTTATAAGGGAGATACTTGGAAGGATAGGCTAAAAATTATTACGGATTTAAAACCTGATATAATCGTTTTAGGGTATGATCAGCCAGTAGATATCAACGCATTGAAAGATGAACTTGAAAAACGTGGAATGACACTCGATAAGGTTGTTCGATTGGAGAAATATGGAGAGGCTTCATTTAATAGCTCATCCAAAATTGTCAAAAAAATAATTGAACGATTTAACAATTCTCATTAAAATAACCATTTGATAGAGATCTTAACTGCAGATTCGAAGATGGAACAGCTCATACCGCGAATGGTAGAAGCAACCAATAAGAGAAAATCGAGAAGAAATTTTTTTTCTGAGAGACTATTTCAATCTTGAGATCTATTTTGAGAAAATCCAAAATCTATTTTTTCGGATTCTCATTTATTAACAATATTTAAGATATATTGGGTTTGCTCTTCTACCCACTGTTTCCCTTCTTGATATTTAATTTCCTTAGCGTAATGATACGCTTTTTTTAATAACGGTAGTGCTTCATTATAATTATAATTATTCATTTTAAAATAGGCTTGTTCTGCTAAGGTCATATAAATTTCTATAAATTCCTTATATTTCCTTGCCTTCTCATCATATTCTTTTGGTCGAATCAACCCTTCTTCGATCGAAATAATTGTTCTTGATAATGTTTCAAAGATAGAGTTAATACTTTGACCAGATCTTGCAGAAGATTCGAGATAATCGATGTTTAATTTCTTCGTAATTGTCTCTACCTCAACAGGATCAATTTTACGATCGAAGAGGTCGGCTTTATTCCCTACTAATACAAGAGGTATTGAGAGGCAATTATCTGCAACTTCAGTAAACCAGCGGTCTAAGTTTTCAAAACTTTTCCGGTCAGTTAAATCGAACACCACTACTCCTCCAACTGCGCCTTTATAGTATAAAGGTCTAATATAAGAAAACTGTTCTTGACCGCCTGTATCCCAAATTTGAAGTTTGACTCGGCGTATTTCGCCGTTAATAGGAACATTTATTGTTTTAATTGAGAAATCTACACCTATGGTCATTTTATAATCGTCTTGGAATACACCTTCCGCAAATCGAACCGAAATTGCTGTTTTCCCAACGCCGCCATCACCAACAACAATCAATTTCAGTAAATAGTCGAATTCACTCAAATTTGTTCCTCCTAAAATAGAGATTTCTATTTTATTTAGTCCTGTGTACTGCGTTATTTAAAACCCTTTCGAAAAAATAGATAAAAAGGAAATAGAGAATATTACATAACCCAAGTCGTAATATCACTGCAGGGATCTTTTGGATCTTCACGAGCGTCCTTGATTGCAAGAAAATCATAGGGTGATAGTTTAAAGAATTCGCGCTCTCGGAAAATTATTGGAGTTTCCTCTGGTCCGATCTTTTCAAAGCATGGACAATCTTGTTTGAGTTCGGGTTTACATTCAGGATCCCGCGGACTTTTTAAAAGCCCAAATCCGTAAGTGCATTGAATCTCTTTTTTGCAGATCCCCACACGAAATTCATTTCCGCATGTTATAGACTGAGCAAAGGTCTCCTCTTCACATTTAATTACCTTAAAATTACAGGTTTCACACTGTTTTCCCCGGATGAGTTCTGTAGGGCGGTTTTGTAGAACCTCTATCGTAAGATTTTTGGAGAGGTTTTTCAATACGGAGAGGAGGACGGGTCTGCAAAACATGTAAGCACAGTTCCAGATGTAGGGAACTTCTTTAAAATTTTCATCCAGCAGGAATTCTTCTCGCATTTTATCATAGGGACAGCGTCCGAGGACTATTACATCATCTTTTATGGAACATTCAATATCTAACGCGGAATTGAGGGTGAATTCAAGGAGATTTATGCCTTGTTCAACCGTTTCGTTTTCAGGTTTTAAGTATGCAACAAGGAGTTTGCCCACGTCGTTGAAGATCATGTGCATGAGCGTTTGCGTGCTCATAAGCGCCTGCCACATCCCCACAGTAGATCGTTTAGTAAGAATATCCCATTTCACTGAAGAATTTAAAATCTTCTTAACAACTTTCAAGTGAATTAGTTCTAAACCCATTTTTTATTCCTCCTTAAAATTCCCCCAATCATTTCCTAATTCGTTATGCCACGCTTTTTTCGCAGGAGGACTGCGATCAGGACCGCGAGATCTTGAGAATAGAGGCCAGGCGAGTGAGACAAAACCGATAATCATAAATTCGGGGTATTTTATGTTACAGATTTCTGCAATCTTCATTTCTCCAGCGGGACTCGACATTGGGAAGTTGAAATAGCACGATCCGACCCCCAATGCATGTGCCATCAGCATCATATTTTGAGCCGCCATAAAACTACAACCCAAGGCCATCCGGCTCGCTAATTGTTGTGCAGTGATCGGTACTATATGTGTAAAATGTTTGGCCCCCACTAATCCTGTCCGGCAGGCAATCACAACAATGACAGATTTCTCTATATACTGCATGAGCCACCCTGTACCCATCAATGCAGTGGAAATCCCGATAGGTGCCGGTTTTTGCATATATCCGAATCGCCATGTGGATACTTCTTTCCAAGTGATCTGCCCCCCTCCGAACATATATTTGCAGAATATTTCGCCCAATCGCCCAATTGCTTTTCTTTTTTCTAAATCTGTAACGATGACAAATTCCCATGGCTGATAATTCTCGGGGCTTGGTGCTTGACACCCAGCGTCGATGATTTGTTCAAGAATTTCTTTTGACACAGGTTTTTCTTCATATGAGTAAACCCATCGCATGGCACGCCGATTTTTTATGATATCCCAAGCAGTTTCAGCATACTTTCGCTTTTCAGGTTCAATTTGTTCAAATACACTCATAATAACCACAATCCAACATGCTATCTTTTATTTCTTTTAAAAATTAATTAAGAATTAAACATTAAATACATTCACACGTATTTCAAACTATCAATTAAATTTTGTTGAAATCAAAACAGGGTGGATTCTTTGGTGAAATTTGATTGGAGACGAATTCAAGCAGAAGCTGAAGAGGATTATGAAAGAGCATGGTTAGAAACTAAAAATTTATTGAAAATGGAAGGGCGTATCTTTAAACCGAAGAACGCTGGAAAATTGCATCCGGTATTTGAATTTATCACAAAATCTAGACAAGTGCTACTTGACTTAGGGTATGACGAGGTCATGGTACCGGTAATTGTTGATGAATCAGCAGTTTATAAAGAATACGGCCCTGAGGCGCCACTTATTTTGGATAGAATCTTTTATCTAGCGGGCTTACCACGCCCTGATATTGGTTTAGGAAAAAAGAAAATCGAACAAATAAGAGAAATTATACCAGATTTTAAGAAATTTAAAGAATTCCAAAGCATTTTTCGACGCTATAAAAAAAATGAGATAGAATCTGATGATCTTATTGAGGTAATGGTAACCGATTTGGAAATTAAGGAGGAGAAAGCGACAGAAATGTTAAGTAAAGTATTCCCAGAGCTTCGGGATTTGACTCCGAAACCTACAAAACAGACGCTACGTTCCCATTTTACTGCCTTATGGTTTTTAATTTTAGCTGAACTTCAATATCAACACCCTTTACCAATCCAATTATTCTCGATTGGAGAAAAATTTCGGAGAGAACAGAAATTAGACGCCACGCATTTATATAATTCCAATACAATTTCGACAGTTATCATGGCAGAAGATTTTACGTTAGAAGATGGTAAATACATGGCCACCCAGATTTTAAACGGATTAGGATTCAAAGACGTTAAATTTGAGATGAAAAAGGGGACTGCGAAGTATTATGCCCCGCAATGTGAATTTGAAATATTTTTTAAGCACCCAAATCTGAACCAGTGGATCGAAATCGGGGATGGAGGCTTCTATTCTCCGGTCCCACTCGCAAAGTTCGAGATAGAATATCCAGTGTTTAATATAGGGTTTGGAGTTGAACGATTTGTGATGGTTCAACAGGGATATGATGATATTAGAACTTTAGCGTATCCCTATTTTTACACTCAAGCACAATTGAGTGATGCCGAAATAGCAGAAAAAATCACCTATGAATACCAACCATCATCAGATTTAGGGAAACAAATTCAAAATAATATTGTTGATGTTGCCCTAGAGAATAAGGATAAGAATTCTCCCTTGAAGCTTACAGCATTTTCAAAAAAGGTTGGGGAGAAAATGGTTGAAGTTTGTATTTGGGAGACTGACTCCGGTGTGAAATTATTGGGACCTGCAAGCTTAAATGAGATATGGGTGTCAGACGGTAACATTTTAGGGATGAAAACAGGTGAAAAATTAGAGGGAATTAAAACTAATATAACTTATCTATCTGCAATTGCAGCATTGGTTGGATATCAAGCCGAACAATTAATAAAAACTCAAGAAAAAGAGCGAGAGATCGTCCGAGTCAAAATTGCGAAGTATCCCTCCGATGTAAACATCAAAATTGATCCGGTGGTGAGGAGATTTATCACATCTAACAACAAAAAGATCGATTGCAGAGGCCCTGTCTTCTTTGGGGCAACCATCCTTTTGAAGTAATTTATCGTAGAGTGAATGAAGATGGATATTTCAAAATACAGAGATGATTTTCCAGTTTTAAAACATGAAAATATCATCTATCTGGATTCAGCAACATCTACTTTGGTACCTAAGTGTGTAATTGACGCAATCAAAAATTTTTATGAAACCAATGGAACAGTAATAAAACGAGGAGCATATCGGCTGACCATTGAAGCGACTGAACTCTATGAGAAAGCACGAACACAGGTCGCAGAATTTTTCAATGTAGCTCCTTCAGAAATTGTTTTTGTCCCTAATGAGGCTTATGGCATTAGTTCGCTTCTTCATTCATATCCATGGGAAAAAGACAATCAAATAATTACATCATATTTAGAACATCACTCAAATTATTTGCCGATTTTGAGATTATCTTCACGCTCCTCTATTCAAATTAAGCATTTATCTCACAATACGGAAGGTGAAATTAATTCAGACTCGCTTGAACTTTTATTGAATAAAGAAACAAAAATGGTGGCACTTACGTACAGTCCCCTTCTTTTTGGGACTTTAAATCCAATTGAATCTATCGTGAAAATCGCACATGACCAGAACGTTCCTGTGATGGTTGATGGTACACGGATTGCGGGACATCAACCCATTGATTTGAAGAAATTAGAATGTGATTATTTCGTGTGCCACGGGAATATTGGATTAGTTGGTCCCATGGGGGTTGGAGTGCTGTATATTACTCAAGATGCGTCTGATGAATTGAATCCCCTAATTCTCGGGAGTGGTACCGTTGCAAAAGTCCAAGTAGATGATTATAAATTGATGGCTGTACCAAACAGCTTTGAGCCAGGAAATCCGAATGTGGCGGATGTGGTAGGATTGGGTACCGCTGTTGACTATTTACAGAAAGTAGGACTAAAAAATATTCATAAGCATGAGGTTAATTTGATTACTTTAATATTGAAGGGATTAAAGGATATCAAAAATGTTGAAGTGTATGGTCCAACAGATCCTAGTAAAAAAAATGGTATAATAAGTTTCAATATTGATGAATTAAATGCACATGATACTGCAATGTATCTTGATGAAGCTGCAAGCATAGCTGTTAGGTCTGGGCAACTCTGCTGCCACCCAATGTTAAACGAGTTTAAGATTCCAGGTGTTGTTCAGGCGTCCCTCCACTTGTACAATTCCGAAGCGGACATATCTCAGTTCCTCGAGATAATTCAAACAATTGCGAAAGAGCTAGTTTAATCAAGGGGCTATTTGCTGCATGGATCGTGATGACTTTCTTCGACTCGCGGCGAATCCAAAAACGAATTTGAACAAACTGCGATCTATCCAAGAGGAAATTGCAAAACGGGTCATCCTTAGAGATAATTTTATGGAGCCAATTAAATATATCGGGGGAGTTGATTCAGCCTATCGTGGAAATACGGTAATTACTGCCTGTGTTATAATGAAATGGCCAAATTTAGAACTAGTTGAGCAAAAAATAATAAAAGCAGAGGTATCTTTTCCATATATTAGTACTTATTTTGCCTTTCGAGAGGGGCCTTCTATTCTAGAGGTTCTGGAACAAGTAGTTATAATTCCAAGCATTCTAATGATTAACAGCCATGGCATTCTGCATCCGACTTTTGCAGGATGTGCGTCTCATATAGGAGTTTTAACAAAATTACCCACAATCGGAATAGCCAAGGAGGCATTATGTGGGGAATTGGAAGCTGAACCAACTAGGAGAGGAGATTGGATCCCAATTACCTTCAAAAACAGAACTGTTGGAGCCTGCTTATTAAGTCAAAAGAAAGTAAACCCAATCTATATTTCACCAGGTCATCGTATTACAACGAAAACTGCAGTAGAAATAGTAAAGAAATGTATTACTAACCAAAAATGGCCTAAACCAATTCATCTAGCTCATGAATTAGCTAATAAAATGAAGCGCTCCTTAAAACATGATTATCAAAATAAACTAAAGTCTTAGAGGAATCGATACCTAATTTTAGGTAAATACAATTATATAGGATTAATTCAGAGAATAATTCTGAATTTGATATAATAGGCGGGAAGAACTTTGCAAATAGCAATTATGATAGCATTTCCGATAGTAATAGCAATTTTTATTATCTTAGGGATTTTAGTTTTAAGGAAGGATAGTGAATACTGGGGTAATCGGTTTTTTGCGTTATTTTTTTGGATAACTGCACTAGGACTACTTGTTAATCTTCCCGTTGTATTTCTTGAGGACCCGTCCTTCTCACAGATAATTACAACTCTGCGATTCACCTCGTTAGAAACTATTAATATTGCATTATTCACCCTACTTCTTGGAATACTTGTGGTTTATAAGGGAGAGGGGGAAATCGTTCAACGGAAAATAATAGTCGGTCTTCTTGCTATTCTTGCAATAGTCATTATTGGTCAAATATTAATCCCTTCGGGATTTGGTATTCTCATTCCATCTCTGGAACCAAAATGGTCCATACCTTTTGGAATATATGAGTTTGTTATTAGCCAAGCATTGATTATATTAACCTTTTATTTTGCACGCAAGTTATATCTGGAATCATCGGAGCAGACACGCCCTAAATTCATGAAGTTTTTAATTGGGGTGGGGTGCTGAAAACTTTTTATTAGTTTATAAATTTTTCACGAAGTTGTAAATTTCTTGCAGACTTATCAGCTTCTCGACACTCTGTCAACTCCTAACGGTTTTGTAAACTTCTAATGGAAATTCATTGTAAACAAATAACAAACTGGCAACCGCGTACTGGAGCCTTCTGTATGGTTCTAAGGCACTTGTAAACTTGTAACAAAGGCGTTTGTAAACAATTAACGAAA
>JAEOSY010000276.1 GCA_016840125.1 Candidatus Helarchaeota archaeon
GAATATCGATAAGGAAGGGTTTATTGCTCCGAGAGAACAACCAATCACCTACCCTGGGAAAATCCCAAAATTTTCGTTCATGGTGGAGGGAGAGGAATTTTTTGAAATTAATATCGAGAAAAATAAACCTTTAGATCAGAGCGTTATCCAGGGCTTAAACTTACCCAGCCATGGGAACAAAATAACTATTTATGATTATTGTATTGAAAAAGGGATTCCCAATTTATTTAGCCGTGTTGCAATTTTAAGCTACGGTTCTAACTGTAATCCGGCTCAATTAAAACATAAATTTAAGTCGACTGAATTGAAGAACGAACCAATCTTTGCAATTGAATGTGAATGCTCAAATGTCGATTCTGTTTATTTGGCTAAATTAGCATTTTATGGGTCACTTCCAGCGGGCATTATTCAATCTCAAGGAACTACTCTGAAGGCTTTTGTTTTGTTCTTAACCGCAGATCAATTGAAGCTCGTAGATAAAACGGAGAGCCGTGGGGTTTATTATGACCTGGTGGAAATTAGGGAAAATTGTAAATTAGCGAATGGGGAATATCTGTATCCCATTTATACATATATTCCAAAAACCCCATTCCTAGTAACTGAAGATAAAAAACCTATCAGATTGGAGGCGCTGAAGGCATCTGATGAAAAATTCAAAGCACTTGATCAGAAGGAAGTCTTAGAATATATCTTTAGAAAGTTTTTCAGTAAAGAAGAGAGCGAAGATCTTTCTTTAAAACTTTTTAATAAACCCATTTCTAAAAAAGATCCAAGAATTCAAAAAATCCAACAAAGAATCGATGAAAAATACTCTAAATCTTTCGATTTCACTAATATATCTTCTGAAAAAGAAAAAATATTCTCCTTTTTTACTCCAAGTCCAATAATTGAAGGGGGTTTTCAAGTTTTGGGGACAAGTATTCGCTCTGAAGCGGGTTCAAATTACATCTGTGAATTAAACTCGAAAATCTTGAAGGATAATGACATCGCAAATGGATCTTATTTACTCTTGTTAAATGAAGTAGAGGATCCATATCTTGATAAGCATCGGATTTTTGCCATTCAAGCTAAGTGTTTAAGCAATGACTTTCTTCAAATTAATGAAATACGAGTTGATCAGAGCATCAGAGATGCTATTGGATTAAAAAAAGGCGAAAGCATTCGAATAGTCAAAAGTAGATTGAAAAAACCTCCATTCTATGAACGTCTTTTCAATTATCAATATGTATTTTGTAGAGTCAAGCGATCTGAAATTGTTGATATGGAAAAGAGAATGGTACGGATTCTGGAGGATACGATGGAAATCATTGGGATTGAGCCTGGAGATATCATTGTTATTGAAAGCGAATATGATTCGGTGAAAATTCGCACCTTTGAAATTACTGGAGAGGCAGTTAAGAAGAGGGTTGGGTTGGAAAAGAAATCTTCGAAAGCCTTTTTAGAAGCAAAAGCTTCTGGAACTGCAGGTGGTATCTTTGACATCGATTGTACGAGCTATTTTAATTTAACTCTAGAAGGCGAGGATATTCCACCCATTTACATGGACAAGGAAATGCGGGATAAACTACGAGTCGGCTTTTGTGATGCAGTTAGAATTCGACGGACTGCAATGAATAGCGTAGAACGTGAATTCACTGACTTTGTCATGATCATTATCATTGCAATGCTAGGTATTGTCCTCACCATTCCAAATCTAAATTTTATTGCCTCGATTGGAATAATAGTATCAATAATCATAGTTGCGGTCATTCTAATAACGATGAAAATCCGCCATCAAATCAGTTGAACAGCTAATGCTGAACGGTTTTTACTATGTTAGGTAACTATTGGAAGGTTTTTGAATGGGGATTATAACAAAGCACCGATTTTTATTGACAGGGCTGCTTTTTACATTTTTATGTTTAATCACAATATTTCTATTGGGAGCTCTTGGATGGCCAGGAATTCCAGAACCTTGTCTTCTTGCTGATTCATGTTATTGTGAACATTTTCAGATGGATCAAATCATCCGTCAGCCCGTCAATACTTGGACGAATTTACTCGCTGTATCTATTGGACTCTGTATTCTCTATCATTTAGACCGTAAAAGAGTCCCTCCAGAGGAAGTGAGAGATGATACAACAATTACTAAAGCGGTCATTGAGAATCCAATGCAAATAGCCACAATTTTTTCAGGTCTCTTTGGTATTTTAGTAATATTTGTAGGAACTGGTAGTATGTTCTTTCATGCCAGTGGAATGTATTATGGAGGCTTAATTGATAATATTTCGATGCAAACCTTTGTCACTTTTCTGCTGATTTATGACTTCCAACGCATATTTAAATTCTCTAAAAAGGTATTCATAATCACATGGAGTCTAGTAAATATAATTATGGGAATTTTGGTCAAATGGCCTGGGATCTTCCTTGGAAATTATTTCTTTGGGATTCCTCTTCTCATAATTATATTCTTTGAGCCAATTCTTTATCTTATCAGTGCATACACCAAGCAATTCCCAAAACGGTTGAATTTTATCCGATCAATGAAATATTATCTACTCTCTTTATGCGGTTATATCGGAGCCACTATTGCATGGGTACTCTCTGGTTCCAGTGGAGTCTTTTGTTGGCCCTATTCTATCTGGCAGGGACATGGTTTATGGCATTTATTAGTGGCCCTAACGACGTTAATGATATTTTTTTATCTCAGATCTGAACGTCCCCGAATTAAGTAAAAAGAATAAAAGGATAAAATAGGTTCTACCAGACATAAGGTATCAGTTTATATTTTACCCGTTTGGCATACTCCGCGTATCCGTCTAACTCTTTTTGGAGCGTCTTATCTTCTAATGAGGTGCGTATAACCATCATAATTATCAAGGGTAATACTATGAACAATCCCATCCCGGAGCCTATGATCAATGGAAGACCGAACATCTGAATACCCCCGCCAAGATACCCCGGATGGCGAATTACGCTATATGGGCCAGCGGTTACCACCTTATGATCTCTATCCGTTTGAATGCGAACAATGTTTTCGAAATGGCGGTTTTTAACCATCGCCAGAGTTAGGAGTGTACCACCTGCATAAAACACTACAAGTCCAATTAATAGAAATACTTCATTTAGATTCCACCATTGAAATCGAATATCCAAACCAAACACAATAAACATCCCATATATAAAGACTCCCAGCAAGATTATGAAAATTTTATCCCACTTATATGGACCAATTCGCCTCTTCATTCGCGCAATGATTATTTCAGGATTCCATTTATAGAAAATTAGCATGGTTCCTAGAGCGAAACTTATATAGATTCCGAGGGTGAGCCATGCTTGAGGTAAATCGAGACGTCCCGCTGAAACAAAAAACCCCACGCTCATTAGTAGAAAGCCTACAAAAGTTCGTGCCGTATATTGAATTGTTGCTTTTTTTAATTCCTCGTTTTTTTCATCCATTTAATTCCCACATTTTTTTTATTATTTATGGATGGTGAAGCAGTAAATATCAGAGAATGATCTTATCATCCTTCAGCATCTTTTTGAAGACTTCCAAATTTTTCCGGATAACATCTGCTAATACAATTGACCCCTTCTGTAATCCTAGCAATCGTGTAATCAATTCTTCAATAAATTCAATCTTCCTTACTACATTTTCCACTTGTTCGAGGTTCCCATTTTCTCCAAAAACAGATATATCTACATTATTACCGAAAATAGTTCCTGTATTAGATATCACTTGAGATACTTCTTCTGGATATGAAGTGTCAAAAATTCCCTCTTCAATTCCTTGTTCAATTACCTGTTGCCAGAGTGGTCTAATTTCTTTTTCAATAATTGCGATATACTTAGATCGGATAATTGTCATTATATCTCGTTGCCAAATTTTAATAAGCATGAAGTTGAAATCCTTTTGAGCAACCTTAAATCGTTGAGTTTTCCGAATAATTCTATCAATCTTCTCCAAAGCGTTTAAATTCGTATTTAATACAACTTTTTGAACTATATTCTTCAATTTTTGAATATAATCCGTCATAATGGTTTGTAATAATGCCTCTTTTGATTGAAAATGATGATAAAAGCCTCCTTTAGAAGTATTACAATCTTGAATAATGGATTCAATTGTCGCTCTTTCGTAACTCGTCTCAGAAAACTTTTTGATAGCGCTTTTTAGAATTCGCGTTCTTAAATTTGTCTTTTTGGGGGCCATTTGATTTACCGTTACCATCTTCTTCACCAACTTATAGCCGACCGACCGTCGGTCTGCCTATATAGAATACAGTTAATGAAAGTTTTTAAAGCTTTTGATCCAAATTCGGTGAGATTTACCTTTATTTAAAAGAAAAACATATGTTTTTTATGTCTGCATAAATTTTCTATACTCGATTTATATTAATAGGATAATTTCAATTCAAATTTGTAAATTTTAATTAGTTATTGAAATGGAGGTTATCCTATTTCTGTGGAGAAACCAGATAGATGGTTTTTACTCATTAAAAGTAATTCGTGTTGGGGCATTCCAGCTTGTTTCTGCATTCACTGGTACTATAATCATTGAAAAAAAAGGCATTACTAACAAAAACGCTGAAAAAATGACCGTGAGGAGCTGTTTTTTTCTCATTTTGAACCACCTTATTCCAGTTTTTATGTAACTCTGTTTACTTATGCTTGATTTATAAAATTATGTCTCAGGTAAGACGATGAGCATTACGATTATCGGTTTATTTCTCGAAAAAAATAAAGAGAAAGAGAACTAAAAGTTACCACTATTTCTTGACTAACTCTTTTGCGGTGGAAACCCAGAGTTCAATATCTTTTTTGGTAGGTAATTTTTTAATGGCAGCTTGCCATCCAGGTTTATCTTTAACTTCCTCATAGAAATCCTTAACTTTTTCCTGAAGCTCATCGACATCTTGTTTACTCAATTCTTTAACTGTTTCTATCCCCATCTCGAACAGGAATTCAGTATATTCTTCAGCTGCACGCCTAACTCGAAAAAGATCAGCCATACATTGCCATTTATAGATCAATTTCGTGCTAATATCTGTTGCTTCTGTTATCTGAACCATGGATTGTTTTCGCAAGTCTTCTGTTGTGTTTATACCGAGATTCTTAAGAACCTTGGCGTATTTGGGACCGATCCCCTCAATATCTTCAACATCCCCAATCTGCTGTTTTTCGGGGGTTTTGGTTTGTATCTTAGGCATTTCGCTTCACCCTCTAATTACTCTTTATTATGCTATAATTATGTACTTAAAATAAAGTTATGTATTTCTTTTAAACAAAATTCATTACATTCAATTATCAAAGACCATATAAATGATTAATCTGTGATTAGAAATGAAACGTCAAATCTATTTTATGCTCATATTGCTTATAATTCCAACGAATGTGATATTTCTAAGCTTGAACAGAGTTTTTAGCGCCAGTACGAGCGGCTCTGCTTTGAAGAATCTCCCAGCTGGCTGGACAGTAGAAACACTCTATGAGAAACCTGTCACGCCTTCCTCTATCTGTGTAGACGGAAACGGCGATTTGCTGATGCTGGATCCTCTGAAGTATTCAATCTTTAAATTAGACCCAACAGGCAACGTATCAGATTATGCATCCACTGGGTCTCTCTGGTTTGATCAAATCGCTTTTCAACCTAACGAAAACCGGCTTTTAGGATTTGGTGGCATGAGTGGCGGGATCTATGCTTATATGGGTGGAACCTTCGTCTTGATTAATACAGTTGATTCCGATAAGGAGATCTCGAGTTCAGTCGAAGTCAATCCTATAGATGACTCGTTTTATGGGGGGAGTTTTGGTAATGGAACCAAGATCTGCCATTTTAACGCCACGGGTCATTTTATTCGCGAAATTGTTACCAACGTCCAAGCGTGTGGGCAGATAATCCTCAATGAAACTCAAAATGTATTATACTATTCGGAGGCGTTCACTGGCAATATCTACCGAATAAATTTAACAGATTTGAGCAGTACGCTTATTGATACGGGACTTGGTATTCCAAGCATTGGGGAACCCCCAGTTCTGTGTATCGATGACAATAAGACACTTTATTCACTGCATAAGAACGGGAGCACCAACCAAGGGCTCTATAAACTGGTGGACGATTCCTTCGTCTTTTTAAATTTGCCAGATAAGTATGGGTGGGGTAATCTTCATTGGGCCCCGAAATTTCAATCTATACTTCTTGCTGCAAGTGCAGGGGGCTGTATTGCTAGCTATAACCTTACCGAAAACACGATCAAAAAGTTAACGGATATTGTCAATTCACCAGCTATTGTCGAAACGGAGGATGGCGTTATTCTTCTTTTTATAGAACAACAAATCTTCAAATTAACTGGTTCAGGGCTTGATAATATAACTGGGATCCTTCCCTACGAGATTAAACAATTCGCCCTCGATGCGGCGAATAATATCTACGCGGGTATGAAAAACGACACCCTGACCATTTTTCAGATATACGTGAACGGGAGCTATACTCCCTGGTTTCATGCACCAATTCATGAATCTTTACAATCGCTCTGTTTTGATTCCAAGTATAATACCTTAGTGGCGGTTACTACCAATGAAACTGCTAATTATACGGCTGCATATCGGATCCCCATTGCTAATTCTAGCCTCTATGAACCGTTGCTCATTCCAACGATTACCGGTTCAGTTCCCCGTGGCACGGTCGATCATAACGGGACCGTCTATATTTATGAGAATCAGGTCAACGTGATTTATAAAATCCCCGACTCGACAACCGTCGCAGAAATCCTCTTCACTAATGTGCATTATAAAGATCCCTTCTTCTTCCTCCAATATTGTTCGGTGGCGCACGGGTTGATTGGAGGCTGGAACGACGGTTTACGGATGTTTCCCCTCCCTACTGGAACGAGCTATAGTTTCGCGGAGAGCGATACCGGAATCGATTTCGGATCCCTATTTGAGACGCGAAACCAAGAATATATTGGGACCCATACACGCCACATTTACCGATTACGCTATAATCCTGGCGAAGAATCCATCCCTAGCTTTACTTGGCTCGCGCTCCTCGTTAGTCTGTTTGCCCTCGTCTATATTGGTTATAAAAAACAAAAATTCTAGCGCTATAAAGTAATTTTTCGCTCTCCACAGTTTCTCTGCATGTTTCTGAATCGTTTCAACAAAAGAAATAGATTTAGGCAAATTTCAGGATTAGCTGGAATTACTTATTCTAGGTAGCCTAGATATTCCTTTTGAAGCTCTAACATTTCTTCTAATATTTTTTCAGCTACATTTGCGCTCCGTATCTCTGGATCTACTAGAAGGGCATGCAGTACCATTTCTTTCGACTTGTTGAGTACTGCTTCGACCACTAAATCTTGAACAGAGGCCTGATTTCGCCACAACCCTAAAATTCCTCGTGGGATGTTCTCCAGTTTAACTCCATGCAACCCATTTTTATCCACATTACAAGGACATTCGACAACTAGATCTCGAGGTAATCCTTCAATAATTCCATCTGTATTAGGCAAGTTCACGGATAGCTCATACTGCTCCGTATTATTGAGGATTCCTTCTATAATGGGGACGGCACGCTCTCCAGACTTTCTGAACCACCATTTATGAGACAATCGCCCCTTCAGGAACCGTTTCAAACGGCGGGGTTCACTCTGACATAATCCCTTATATCCTTCATAGAAATCTCGCATATCTTTCTCATTCGCCTGTTCCCAACCCCAGTGGATATACTCAGAAAAGTGACTATCTGATGTGTATGGTAAGATATGATAGGTTTTGATAATATATTTTATAAGCTCCACCTCTCGCCCCTTCTCAAAATACTTGAGCGCCTTCGCTCGAATATCGGGATACGCATCCTTCCCGCTGTCTTTGTAGTGGATTTCCAATAAAACTCCGAAATGATTCAACCCTCCGGCTTTAATGGGGTCAAAATTTGAAAAAGGGGTGTTCAGCATATGGGGGAGGTGCTCCTGTAAGAAACCAATCTCGTGACAAAGACCCACACAATTCAACTGGGGGAATTTCCTCTTGATTGCCAGGCAGATCCTACTCATAGGATTGCTGAAGTTGATGAACCATGCATTTGGGCAGATTTGCATGACATCCTCACAGATGTCTAAGATGGGGGGGATGATACGAAGTGAATGGAATAGTCCACCTGGACCCCCATTCTCGCCAAAAGTTTGGCGGTTACCGTATTTTCGGGGAATATTATAGTCTTGTTCCCATAATTGGAACCGATCTCCCACTTCAATTGAGGAGATAATGAAGTCGGCGCCTTCAAAGGCTTCTGGACGGGAAGTGGTGGATTCTAACTTAAAATCTAAATTTCTTTCTTTAATCACAGACGCCCCAATATTAGAAATGGGTTCCAAGGCCTGCGCATTAATATCATGAAGAACTATTGTGCTTCCTTTTAATACATTACTCAGCAAAAGATCGGCCATGCTTTCCAGTCCAAACTGAATTGATCCAGCACCTATTAATACCACACGTTTCTCTACCATCGGCATCATTTCCAAAGGTTTGAGTCAATACACATGATATGGTCATAGATTTGAATTTATTCTGATCAGTATTTTCTGAAAAATCAGAAAGTTTTAAATAATCAGAAAATCTATTCAAATTAGGTTTTAAAAATGGCAAAGAAAAAATCAGATTCATGCGTAAGCCTGAGTGATGCGGGTGGTTGCTGCACTGCTGAGGCAATTGTAAAAATCGATGAGCGGGGACAGATGGTCTTTCCAAAAGATCTCCGATCAAAAGCTGGAATCCAGCCTGGTGACAAATTCATGGTAACTAGTATGAAAAAGGGAGAGAAAATTTGCTGTTTTTTTTTGATAAAAATTGATGAGATGAATGATTTTGTTACTAACTTCATTCAGGACCTTGAAATTAAGTAATTTTCTAATTAGATTTATGAGGTCATCATATGACACACGATAAAGATAAGAAGAAAGATATTGTTAAAGAAGAAATGCCCTCAGGTCATAGTTGTTGTTCCTTTTCGAATACAGAAGCACTACTAAAGAAGCTCCTAGGAGAATCTCTTCCCCAACCTGATTCCGCGATGGGAGATGCAGATTGTGGATGCGGATGTGAGACTCATCATCACGCTGAACCAAAAGAACCTATCCAAGATCCGAAAGAGATCAAAGATTATGTTAAAAAACGATATGCTGGGTTGGTCGAAAAGAGAACAGACAGTAAGAAGGTGGTATCTTGCTGTTCACCAGTTGATACTTCTACTTTTGAAATCGATCTAGGCCAAAAAATGCAATATGCTGAGGCAATTGGTTACACCAAAGCTGAGCTCAAAGACCTACCTGGAGATGTCACAGATATTTCATTCGGATGCGGGAACCCGACCGCCATTGCAGAATTAAAACCTGGTGAAACGGTTCTTGATTTAGGTTCTGGTGGAGGAATCGATGTTTTTCTCGCCGCAAAAAAGGTAGGACCAACTGGAAAAGCTATTGGACTGGATATGACACCCACCATGATTGAACGGGCGAATGCCAATGCCCAAAAAGTTGGCCTAAAGAATGTGGAGTTTAAATTAGGTGAGATGGAGGCCATCCCACTCGTTGACAAAACTGTAGATGTCGTTATATCTAACTGTGTTATCAATTTGAGTCCTGATAAAGGGCAGGTATTTCGCCAAATTTTCCGCGTTTTAAAACCAGGAGGGAGATTAGCAGTTTCGGACATCGTCTTAAACGGGGAATTACCCGCGTTTATTAAACAAGATTTTGAGGCGTGGGCTGGCTGTATAGCTGGTGCACTTCAAGAGGGCGACTACCTCCAAAAGATAAAAGACGCTGGATTTACAGATGTTGAAATTGAATCTAAACGAAGTGCAAAGGAGATCGCCTTCTCAATCAAACAAAACCCCGAAATCGTGCAACGAATAAAAGAACAAGCTGGTTTAACTCCTGAAGAACTCCTTGATCGGATTGTAAGTATCAAAGTAAGAGCATCCAAATCTAATTAATCTCTCTTTTTTTGAATAATTTCTCCTCTTTTTCAAGAATTTAGAAATTATTCTAAAATAATTAAAAAAAAATGAGGGTGAAGAGCATCAGGGGAATTTTGCACCACAATTGAGACAAAATCGCCCTTTAGGAATATTTTGAGCTCCACAGGAGGGACAAAATCCACCAGTTGGAGTATTGGAGATGGATCTTGTTTGGCTAGGAGGGATTTTTGCCTCAACTCTTTTTATAGCCTTTCTTAAGACATCTGCCATCTCGGATTGAGAGAGTTCTTGATTTTGGATAAGATCATATGACTCCCGGTACCATTTTAAGGCCATTGGATAGTTGAAAACTTGTTCATAAATCTCAGCAATAGTGGAAATATCACTGTAGTCCCAAGTAGAACTCTTAAATTTTGTATAAAGAGGGATTGCTTGCTCAGCCCAGCGTAAGGCTTCATTTGGATCCTGCATTTCCTTATAAAGTGATGCGATAAAAATTAGACAATCAAATTTCTTTGAAAAACCTTCTAATTCCTCCGAATCGTTCAGTGCAGTTTTACACAGGTCTAGAGCATTGGTATACTTCTTCTTATCCTCGTAAATACGAGCTTTATTCAGAAGGCTATTAATTTTTCCTTCAATATCTCCTAGATTATCGAATATCTTAATAGCCATTTCAAGCCGATCTAATACCCACCCTTTGCGAAAGCCGCCAAATTCCTCATAATAAGTCATCGCTAGATTGTTAAGATAGAGTGCTTTACTTGCAAGATCCCCGGTTTGGTCTGCAAGTTTTACAGCCTTTTGAAAATAATGAACAGTATGCCCAAGAATGGAGCCGGTTTCTGAGTTGAACATTGCAATATTATTGTAACAGGTTGCCATAAGAGATAAGTCATTCACTTTTTTGGCAAGTTTTAATGCTTTATCGTACCATTTCCTAGCTTCTTTATCAAAACCCTGCTCTTTCTTTATGAGACCAATGTTATTATAGAGGATTCCCATCCCCCTGCACTGTTCGTCGATTTGTAAATCCCCAAAATGTTCTTCTTCAATCTGAATACATATCTTGTAATACTCCCAGGCTTTTGAATACTTCTTACGATCAAAGTAAATTCCTCCAATTCTAGAGAGTGCAATATCTTTTTCAACTATATTTCCATTTTTTTCTGCGATACGTAACATCTCTTCTGCACACATTAGTGCTTCGAAATGTTTCTCAAAATCAGAGTAAATAAAACTTGGGATTCGATATCTCCAAAATTCACCTGGAATCTTAATAAATTGGTTTAACCAGTCTTTAGGGGTAATCGAGAAATAATCCGTAGAGATATTGAATTCGGTGCTAAAAATTTTTTTTATAAACTCAGGGGTGTGCACATCAACCCTATATACATTAATTTTGGAGTTTTTTTGCTTAATGGCACTAAGAATAACATCAATCTTATCTTGATTATGAGTATTCTGATTACGCTGAATCTCCCGGACTCTTGGATTGCTTCCAAACTCTGTTGCAAAATTGATCCAAAATATTTGTTTTAAATTCCGTAAAACCTTTAACGTTGGTACAATGTCGAAGTCATCGCTACCAGAATAACCCATCACGATCAATGTTCTACGTTTTGAAATATTCTCCAACAACTGTTGTTTGAAGGGTTCAACCTGAAAAACATTTAATTCTTTTTTATTAGCCCCAAAAGCACTGATAGTGGCGACTAAAGATTTTTTAGTGTCTTGGTTAGTGATTATATTTTTCGGCGAACCATGAATTTTATAAAGGGTCTTTTTTCCCTTCTGAAATAGCTTGTCAGGTCGATTAAACTTCTTAAAATCGCTCTCTGTAATAACTGGGACAATATCGCTTTGAGGTATATTGGATTGTATCAATGCATGCTCAATCAGAAAATCGAAATTGGTTGTCATTACATAATTTCCTCTTTTTATCATCTCCGCAAGAAAAAAATGCTGGAGATTAGGAAGATTACATTGTCCATAATAATCAATTATATGTAAGTTTTCATCTAAAAGTTCGCGAACTATTTCGATGATTGCTTCAAATCGCAGGTCTTTAAGTTGCAAAATTGTTTCAACTTCTGATTCTGCACATACATGGCGAACGATTGCCTCGATCATAGTACGCCCTGTTGGGAGACAGGATGGTGGATCTACAGAGCAGCCAGCCCCAATAAGGAAGCTTAAATCGTCGGCTCCTGTAATAATATTTTCAAAATTTATTGGATTTTTCTGATTATTTATCAAATTGTCACCCTCCCTGGTTCAATTATTCATTATTTTTCATTTGAACAAATGGGGGAGCTTTTTTGGATAATTTCCCTTCTTTTTCAAGAGCTCAGATATTTCCGGATATCGTGCTAAATCAGCATAAGGGAGCGAATTAGAATTCAAGAAAGTATTCTGGAAATTTTTGTCAGCGCCTAATTCAATGTATTCTACTTTTTTAGAGATGTCTTCAACCAATTTTTTAGCGTATTTCGATACCAAACACATTCTTGCACCGGTCCCTGCCGCGTTCCCAATAGTTTCAACCGTATCTAAGTTAATCTCAGGAATAATTCCAATAACTCTTGCGCTTTCTTTATTAATGTGTGAGCCAAACGCTCCGGCGATATATAGGTGTTTAATCTTTTCTTTGGGGATTTCCAAACGTCTTAGAAGTGTTAAAACTCCTGTTTGCATGGCAGCTTTCGCCATGACGATTTGCCTAACGTCTTTTTGCGAAAAAGTGATATCATCTTGTGTTTCGCTTTCATTGGCGGGTGCAACCACTAGTTCCCATCCATCCTGACCTTCTCTAATCCTTTCATGCGCGATCTTTTTGTTGAATTTACCAGAAACGTCTAACATACCGGCCTTAAGCATTTCACCCACTAAGTCAACAAAAGCGGAACCGCAAATCCCCTTTGCAGGTTCATTATCAATTGTGAGATATTCCAAGTTAAAAGAGGGGGTTTCAATTTCCACTTTTTCAATGGCACCACTTGAGGCTCTCATTCCGTGTTTAATATGGGCGCCCTCAAACGCAGGTCCTGAGGCGCAGGAACAAGCAACCATTCTATCTTTATTGCCTAAAACCACCTCGGTATTAGTCCCTATATCTAAAGCTAAGCAAATTTCTTCTTTTTTATACATTTCAGTTGCTAAAATCACCCCAACCGTATCTGCACCCACGTAACCTGCGATAATTGGCAAGAAAAAAATCTTCCCATTAGGATGGAGATTAATTCCTATCTCTTTATTATCCACGATAATCGAGTTTCGGACCACGGGCGGATAAGGTGAGAGGGCAATAGATCTTGCTTTTATATTCAAGAATAAATGGTGCATGATAGTGTTTCCCACAGCTGTCATTTCATAAATTTCATCAGTGCTAACACCGGTTTTCTCTTTTAAATTGTTTAAAATCTCATTTAACCCTTCAATCACGGCAGTGTTTAATTTTTGAGATTCCGGGTGGTTTATTCTTGCGATTACATCCTCACCATAGGGTATTTGTGGATTCATCGTAGAACCCGCAGCAAGCACTTTTCCTGTTGTTAAATCAATCAAATAACCGGCTAATTTGGTCGTGCCAATATCAACCGCATACCCAAAAATTCTTTTGGTCGTATCGTTTGGTTCAACTGCAATAATTTCATCGTCCCAAATAACAACTGTTACCTTGAAATCACTTTCTCGAACAAGCTCACTGAGTTTCCGTAAAACGTTGAAATTAATCTTTACATCTGTTAGCGCATATTTTTCTGCAAGTTCTTGCATCAATCGATCAAAATCAGACTTAGGATCTTCAATTGTAGGTTTTTTCATCTCAATATAATACTTACGAACCGAAGGATTCAATTCTATATGAGTGTCAATACCCTCGACTTGAAGTCGTTGTTTTCCAGTTCGGCTATATTCAGGAATTTTTACTACAATATTACCATGAATTTTTGTTAGGCAAGCAAGGCGAACTCCATTTTCGACTTCTTTTTTTGATAGCAGTTTTTTTTCCTTGTCTGTGATTTCATTCACATTCAAATTATCTTCCACTATTATTTTACACTTACCACAACTTCCAATTCCACCACAAATAGACGTTAAATCTACTCCTGTTTTTAAAGCTCCATCTAAAACCGAATCACTACTTTTTAATTTTACCCGTTTACCCTCCGGTTGAAAAACAATGGTGTGTTGTGGCATCTTATTATTTCTCCTTTTAGGAATGATTCCATTCCTTGAGATTTATATGTTTTTAATTGCTCTTCATAAATTGTTGACTGGATAAAAAAAAGGAGTTTAGATCACGCGGGAATTATTTACTCTCTTCCAATTTTTTCATTGCTTCAGTAAAAACCATCTCTTTTGAGACTACGTCGCTAGTCAAGAACCCTTTTTTTACTTTCTCTTGCATTTCATCAATGAATTGCCGATAGCCAATTTCCTTTATTCGTTTAAGATTTTCAATATTCCAGTTATTATAACGTTTACTCATTAATTCTAGGAATCCAGGGGCGCTAACTAGGGGGTTGGCACGATCTTCATCACTCGCTTGACATGGTAATTGATCACATTCAGCGCATGTAAGGAATCCTTGGTTTTTCGGACATAATTTTAGCGGACATGCTGGATTCGCACCTCCGCCCAGGCATCCGGGACATTTTCGCCCCTTACTGATCTTCTTTAGGACTTTAAGAAAGGTTTTCAGTTTTTTAGAATCTATGCCTAGCATGACGGGTCCTACATCGGGTAAATTAAATTCCCCTAAGATCCGATACATCTCTTTCGCTAATTTCGGGCTTTTTCCTAAAAATGCATCACAAGCACCACAATAAAGCCCACATGGTGCTATTAGGTGAGTTTCCTTTTCGCTTATTTTATCTTTGTCCATAAAATCACTGCAGGTATTCGACTTTCTAAAAAAATAAATTGTTGAATAAGAGAGCTATTGACATTATTAGTATAAGTTTTACCTTTAGAAAAAGGTTTAATATCTTCTATAAAAAAAAGACAGAAAAGGAAGAGGCAAATCCCAATACAGGAGAATATAATAATAGGGGGGAGTCCGTACAATCCGCCTGTAGACTAGTGCCTGTCAGCATAAGTTGTCACAAGTCCGAGTGTGTCCAACTTTATAATTACGGTTCTAAGAACCAAAATTGTAAAAAAAAAAGGAGAGTTAATTTACTATCAGTTTGTGGCGCTTGAAAAAGGCAACTATTCCCAGTAAAACGACGATGCTAAAGAGTACATAAAGTAGCTCAAAACCCGGAATTGGTCTGCTAGGACTTATTGTCAATGTAAAATATACGTCGCCAGTACCGGTCCATCGTAGAATTTGAATGTACCAATCGCCACTGGTAGTAATACTACATCCACACGAATCAGAAGTACCGCCAGAAATATCACCGGTGACGTAAGTCTGCGATGGGTCATAAATCTTTACATCCAAATCAAATGATGAAGAAGTCCAAGAAATACTGACTTGCAAGTACTCGCCCGTCACCTTGGATACCTTATAATAGGCGAAGTTGTCACCGCTTTGTAACATTTCAGCGTATGTCATATTACTACTTTTTGTTTCTGCAGTACCGAAGGAAGAACCGTAGCCAAATGCAACCGGAGGTAGCAAAAAGAGCGCTGATAGAAAAATTATAGCCCCAATTAAACCTAGTTTTTTATTCGAAATCATCAACTTCCCTCAAAATAATAATTGTTGATCTAAACAAAATTTAGGACCCATTTACCCTAAATAACTTTTGATTTATAAAAAAAGGGTTTCGAAACAGCTACGGAAAGTGAATAAGAGTAAATAAATTTCAATAAATTTGAATAATTTTACGTTAGATTTGAGTGGATGTATTTTGCGCAAAATTCCGATTTGCGCATTTTAGTCGGGCAGATTTATAACCGATGGTCGTGTATTTTCTTGTGATTTGTCATTGAGGGGAGAATTTGAAGAGTATTAAAACCGTTCGCCTCACTTCGCGCCCCTTGACCCGACATAAATATAGCCAAGTCGCCCTCGCCATCTCCTTCTTTAAAGAGTCAGTGAACTTTTTGATCGCGAAGTGTGTGGAGAACCCGCGGTTCCAGAAAACATCCAAGAAGGGGAAC
>JAEOSY010000277.1 GCA_016840125.1 Candidatus Helarchaeota archaeon
ATTGGCAAAAGGAGCACAAGTTTTTGACGAAACCAGTTATTTGGATGCCGCCAAAAACGCTTTTGAGTTTATTTTTAAAAATATGCGAAACCCAGAAGGGCGAATTTTACATCGCTATCGAGATGGGGAAGCAAGCATATTAGCTCAAGTCGATGATTACGCATTTCTGATTTGGGGCTTAATAGAACTCTATGAGGCCAGCTTTAATGCGAGTTATCTTCAAACAGCTCTAGATTTGAATGAAGAGTTGATACAGCATTTTTGGGATAATGAAACAGGAGGATTTTATCTCACGCCAGATGATGGGGAGGAACTACTTGTTCGTCAGAAAGAGATTTATGATGGGGCAATTCCATCTGGCAACTCAGTTGCTATGTTTAATCTTCTCCGTTTAGGAAGAGTAGCAGCAGATGAAGATTTTGATGATAAGGCTTCTAAAATAGGGAAGGCTTTTTCTAAGAATTTAAAAAACTCTCCAGCAGCTCATAACCAGTTGATGGTTGCATTAGATTTTGCAATTGGGCCTTCATACCAAGTGGTTATAGCAGGAAATTCACAAGCAACAGACACAAAAAACATGTTAACTGCCGCCAAATCACATTTCCTTCCCAATTTGCTCATCTTTCTTAATCCAACAGAACAAGAATCGCCAGAGATTCACGATATTGCAGAATTCATTAAATACATGCCAAATATCGAAAACAAAGCAACGGCATATGTCTGTATTAACTATACCTGCAAAAAGCCAACGACAGACGTAAATGAAATTTCAAAGCAACTCAATATAATGGATGAAACAGATCTAGATGAATAAAAGACTATAGACATATATACTTGACCTTATGCGTAGAAGGAAAGATTAAATAAAGTTTTTCTTCTGATACGTGATGAGGTTTTCAATTGAATGTCAATAAAGAAAAAGTGTTATTTATTTGCACTCACAATGCAGCTAGATCGCAAATGGCAGAAGGTTTGTTAAGAACATTAAAAGGCGACCGTTATGAAGCTTACAGTGGAGGATTAGAGCCATCAAGTGTAAACCCATATGCTATAAAAGTAATGGTAGAAATTGGAATTGATATCTCAGGCCAACATTCTTAAGAGCATTGTGGGTTTTTATGATATGACTATTGATCATGTTGTCACAGTTTGTGACAATGCACATCAAAAATGCCCATTTTTTGCAGGTGGAAAAAATTATATCCATAAAAGTTTCGAAGATCCAGCAGAATTTGAAGGTAGCGAAGATGAGAAATTAGAAGTTTTCACACGAATTAGAGATGAAATTAAGGATTGGATTGAAAGAACTTTTAATAATGAAGTTAAATCTTAGAATAAATACTTTTTTAGTATTTACGATTTTACTATAATTTTATTCAATTAGATAATAAAGTATAGACTTTTATGAGAATATTAAAGCATTAATCGATAAAAAGATAATTTAGTTAATGTAAATACCTTTTGTAGTATTATGTAGTTTTTTCCGAATCATTAGCACTAAATTATTTTAAGGGCATCTGTGCATAAAGTCTATCACTTTCCTATATAATCATCTCAAAAATGCTAATATGATGTGGCTCTATGGTTTTAGAAGACTATTTAGATAGAGATGATGTTCCAGCAAATCTAAAGGAAGTAATAAAAAGAAAACTCACCGAATACCAGCGAACAGAGGATGAATTGCATACTGCCCTCAAAGAATCACGACAACATCAAGCAGAAGTTTCAGCGATGCTTGATGCCTCCCGTGCAGTCTTGGAATATCACAAATTTGATGATGCTGCACGATCTATATTCGATTCGTGTAAGAATTTAATTGGTGCTACTGCTGGATACGTTGCCCTGTTAAGCGAAGATGGAACAGAAAATGAATTGGTGTTTTTAGATTCGGGCGAACTTCCTTGCACGGTTGATCCTTCGCTCCCAATGCCTATCCGCGGACTGCGTGCAGAAGCTTATCGCACAGGCAACGCGGTCTATGATAACGACTTTTTCAATAGCGAATGGATGAAATATATGCCAGAAGGACATGCTCGTCTTGATAATGTCATGTTTGCCCCTCTGGTGATTAAGGAAAAAGTCGTTGGATTGCTCGGTCTTGCCAATAAGCAAGGCGGGTTTACTGTAAATGATGCTAAGATGGCAACAGCTTTCGGTGAATTTGCTGCGGTTGCCCTCTATAACAGTCGTACTTTGGAGTCTCTAGAGAGTAGTGAAAAACGCTTTAGGTCCTTAGTTGAAACCGCAAATGACGGAATCGTTATCATTCAGGATTGGGTAAAATATGTAAATCTAAAATTTGTTGAAATTTCTGGTTTTTCATCAGAGGAAGCAATCGGAAGATCATTTTTTGATTTTGTATCTCCAGAATATCGGGAATTAGTAGTCGTTAGACATGAAAAGACAATAGCTGAGGAGAAAATCCCAGAAAAATTTGAAATAGAACTACTTACAAAATTAGGCGGAAAGATACCTGTTGAAATAAATATCAGCATGGTTGAATATGAAGGAAAACCTGCCGAAATGGGAATTATTCGCGACATCACTGATCGGAAGCAATTAGAGCAGCAATTAGTTGAGTCAGAAGCAAAATATCGAACACTTGTAGAGCGAG
>JAEOSY010000278.1 GCA_016840125.1 Candidatus Helarchaeota archaeon
ATAAATATGAATATTTTGAGTATTTTTTAAAAATTTGGATTCTATAATATTTAGAACATTAAATGTCGTTTAACAAGTTACGTGATGTTATTAGAACCAGTATAACTTATAAAGTTCTATTAAGAATTGTATAAAATCGTGTTCACTTCAACATATTTTAACAATTCGGGGCGATAACACCATCGCCGCTATTCCCTTGCCCGTGAAGGCTGTGGGAACTACTTTTCGTAAAATATTCATCGCGGCATTCACGTCTGCATTGATCTTGATTCCCTTGCTTGATTGAAATAACCCTCGGTTGATGCGTTTGCCAATATAGATCGAATGCTTGCCGATCGGTTCATTATCCAAAGCAGAACATTTACTGGTATAGGTCTCGTCCACGAGAACCACGTCCATTCCCACGAGTCGTGCTTTATAGTGAATCATCTTGATCAATTGCAGGTAGGGGATGGATACGAACGCTTGATTATTTCTTGCCCCCATGTTAGAAGCTTGCTTCCATTGCTTGTTATAGCCGATGATGATCGTGCCTATATTGTTAATTTTTGAATACTCAATGAGCACGTAGGAGGTCTTATGAAAATAGTCTTTAATTTTATCGTTCCGCTTTTTGGTCTGAATGTTCATCTTCGTGGTTTCAGGATGAGAAGCATCGACGAGCGAGCGGGTGATTGCCCTTACCTTATTATACCATTGATTGATGGATTTCACGACTGTTCCTTTGACCAGGAGAGGTCTCTGATCCATGTTATTGGCAGTCGCAATGAGGGTATTTACTCCCAAATCAATGGAAAGCACTCGGGTCTTATCCAAGAGAAGGTTCGTTTCTTCTTGATTATAAACAATTTCAAGGATGTAATAGCTTCCTTTCGGAAGAATCCGTACCTGTTGGTGTACTTTTACTCGAGTTTTAATATGAGGGAGGTTCACTGATCTCGGAAATTGGAGGTATCCATTTTTAATTCGCGAATTTTGGTTGGTAAATATGGCAATGGATTCCCCGTCCTTTCTTTTATAATTGGGCATTTGGGGTCGACCCAGAAATTTTGATTTATCTAAGGTGTATTCTTTCAATGCCTTCCAATACGACTTCCAGTCTTTCATGACCAATCGCAAGATCTGCTGAGAGGTTTGGGCGGGAAGGGCTTTATATGTTGAATGATCTTTCAAGATGACCTGTAGGTCGTAATAATTAATGAATTCATCCAAGTGAAACAAGAACTGCCGGTAGTGGAAATTGGCTAAGTTATAAAGATCCTTAGCAAAGTGGCAAAGATTGAATAACTCGGGAGCCTTCTTAAGTTGAATCTGTTCTGTTAATTGAATTATTAATGCACTTCCTGAATTAGTTCTTTAATGATCCTTCTTTTCCGCTTTGAGTACATTTTCATGGCAAAACAATGCATTAAAGAGATGATCTCTTCCATGACTTCTTGAGAATCTAATTTAGTATTCCCCATCTCTGAAACTACCACAATTTCTGTTCCAAATTGCTTAAATAGATAAGAGAAAAGCTCAAATCCTTCACGACTTAATCGATCCTTGTATGTGATAATAACCTGCTTTACACGGTTCTGGAGAACATCCTCAAGCATTTTAAAGAAATCCTTTCTTTTTTCAAAAGAGATTCCTGAAGCAACTTCTGAAAATAATCCATTTAATTGAATTCCATTAGAAAAACACCATTGTTTTAATAAATGAATTTGATTCTCTAAATCGGGTTTCTGTTTATTTGTAGAAACACGAGCATGGGCATTGCTCAGACGTGGAACATCTTTATTAAAATAGGTATATACGGATTCATCATCCCAATTCCAATACCCATTAGGAAGCTTGTATCCCGAGATCTTTCCTTCTTTCTGATATTTATAGAGGGTAACTTTAGTAACTTGTAGTAATCGGCATGCATCTCCCGTTTTCATATTTGATATAGATTTTTATAACTATTAATAGGTTAGACCCCATTGATTTACCATATTTTTTCTAGAGAAAATCGAGAAATTCATTACTTTTTGCTATTTTTTGAAATTTTACACCAAAACTATTTACAGCAATATTTTCTATAAATCTTAAATATGGAAGCGGTATTTCAACATTAAAAATTGGATTTAAATAATCTAAAACATCTGCTAAACTAAATTCTTGATTCTCGGTTAGTGTATCATTAAAATCAATTAATTCCTTACAAAAAGCTGAAATTTTGTCAATTTCACTCCTTAATATGATAATACTAGAGTCTGGATCGAATTCGAGAAAGAATTTATTTACTATAGCTTTCTCAATCTTAATATTTTTTTGATTTAGTATATTTTCTTTATCTAATATTACTTTAGTAGATTCAAGAACTACATGATCTTTATAGATTTTCTTATTTTTTTTATAATCTTTTATTGATAAGAATA
>JAEOSY010000279.1 GCA_016840125.1 Candidatus Helarchaeota archaeon
AATGGACAGACTTTGATACAGATGGAGCATCCATGCGTTTCAAAGAAGTGCGGAAAGCACTTGGGAGGATGTAGTTTTGAGACAATAACCTTGTAATTGGAGATATCTTATAACCGCAGACTTGTACATCTCACCTCCGAAATGGAGGCTCTCACGCTCTTTTAAAAAATTATTCCAGCTCAATTGATATACTCCTATAACCCTAAATATGATTAATAACTGATTCTTAAAAATTTTCTGAATGAAATATTAGAAATTAAGTCTATGAACTCGTCATTCTTTCATTTTTTTCACAAAATATAAACCTAAATAATCTTATCTCCTCAAATAAATAAAAAGATTGACCCCACCTGATAAATTTTTATAATTCAATTTAAAAAGCCAATGCATTAAATTAGTTATTTTAATAAGAGCCGTTCTTAAATCCTCCGATGTTTTCACATCAAAGACAACATGGGCTTTTCCTTTTTTTGAGTGAAATTGTAAAGATTAATTTGAGCTTTATCAATTATTCCTCGTTTAAGGAGTTCAATTTTTCGAATGATTAATTCGACCCCAGATTTATTAAGAGGAGAGATTTTATTTCGTAACATAGAAATAAATTTATTAATTGGATGAAAGGTAATTTTACATCCATTCTTTCTATATATTTTCTTTACTCCATGAAGAAGAAAAATATCCATCGTTTTAGCTAGTTTTGTATAGAGATCCCAATCTTTTCTTTCCATTGAGCCAAAATTTCTTTTAAAATCTACAAATTTATCAATTCTTTGAATCTTTTTTAAGAAAATCTTTTTACCTTTTTTCATTATTGGATTTTCATTAAAATCATGAATAATTCCATCAGGGATAACAAATTTTTTCCCACTATTTTTTAAAGAAGGGTGATAAACTGCATGTTCTATAACAGCATTAGCAAATAATAATTTCAGATTCAAACATTCTTTTCCGATTTTATCAAAAACTTTTCCTTCTTTATTGACTTTTTCTAGTTCAGTTATAGGAAGGTTCCAGAACTGCATAAGTTCATTGTGAGAAGAGATTGAAATGTTTTTTTTCACATCAAAATATCCTTTATCATGCAAAAAGTTATATAATCCTTTCCCAAATTGGGAGGATATCTCTTTAACGGTGGGAGATCTTCCCTTCTCACCGGAAAAAGAACTAAAAAAAGAAATGGATATATAAAATCCTTGTGTCCAATCTCTAACTATTTCCCATAATTTGGGGTCACTCCAATCATATGTTATTTCTCGATTGAGAGGAAGTTCCCAGAACCTCAAAAGTTCATTATGGGTATTGATTTTGATTTCTCCAGCAACAGTTGGAACTCCTTTTCTTCTTAAATGTTTATCTAATCCGCCAAATTTCATTCCTATTTCCCTTCTTGTAGGTGATCTTCCCTCTTTGCCAAAAATGGAGCCAAAAAAGAAAGTTCCGATATAAAATCCTTGAGCCCATTCTTTGGCCACTTCCCAATCTTTGGGATTACTCCAATCATAACAATATTCAACATTCACTGGAAGCTCTAAAGATTTGAGGATAGAATTATGAGTAATATTCTTGTTACCTAGATAAGTGTGGTATCCTTTGAATTTTTTTTTGAAATCACTGATTTTGGGAGGGCTCTTGTTTTGTTCCCAAAAGAACTTGGCCCATTTTGAAATTTGATACCTTTTTTCTTTCGTCTCCCAATTAGATGTTGGTAAAATAACGTAGTCAGCATCATCAAATTGAACCCGTTCCAGATTATCTGGATGAAAATTTAATTTCATTCGACTCCAGCTAATTATTGAATTTTTATCTGTAAGAAAGCTCTCAAATTGTTTCTTAATGTTGTCTACCTGTTTCTCTGTGAATCTATTTTTAATAAGGGGATGTTCGTGGAAATACAATATATTCTTTATTATAATGCCTCTTCGGTTTTTAATAACTTTAGAATAATCTGATGGGTCTAATTTGATTATTTTACTAAAATTCCTATTATTTAGTTCCAAGTTCGCTTGTATCTGTTGGAGAAATTTCCCTAATTCAGGATTTTTTAAGGAATATTCCATAAAGAAACCATATTTTCGTAATAGAGGACTTAATTTCTTTTCTTCAATTATTTCTGAAGGAATCCAAATTCCATATGGATGTTTTTTAAATTCGGATATTTTTTCAGGATCTGGAAGGATACTACAAAAATCATTAAAATATTCTTTCATATTAGTTAGTTCTCCCCAATTTTTAGCTTCTGATAAATCAGAATTTTTTACTTTAAATTCTTTGTACTCATCCTTCTTCACTCCATCCATTCCTAACTCGTAGGTTTTATCTATTTCTGTTGATTTTGATTTCAACTTACCTTTTTCATTTATAACAATTTGTTTATTATTATTTTCTACTTTTTCGGGATCTTCTAAGTTCTCTTTTATCTCAGCGGACGTTCCCTCTTTCCCTTCTCCATTTGCCACATTATTTTGCTCTTTTTTCTTAACATTTTCGAATTGAGCATCAACTTCTTTAATAGACTTCTCTAAATGCAACCATTCCTCATCTAATTCTATACCCTCTTTTTTAAAACCATTTAAGTCCCGTTTTATTTTACTGATTAACTCACTCTCCCCCTCTGTTAATGGAATATCCCCGTCCTTCAATTTCTCGATGATCCCATCGAGGGTTCGATCTCTCGCCTCCTGAATTTCATTGAATACATCTGTTTCAATCAGTTCAAAGCTTTTCTTATTAATTTTCACATTTTCAGATGTTTCTCCCGGTTTCTCGGTGTCTGATTCTTCCATGTCATCTGCTTTTTCAAGATTTTTTAGTTGAGAACTGGTTTCTCTTTTATGAGACTTAATTTTTTCAGATGATTGGGGCTCAGCTGCTTCAAGACCTTTATTTTTCTCCTCTTCTTTAAAACTTTCAACCATTAGACGCCAGGAATAATCATTCCCTATATAAAGCTTCTTATTTTTTAGCATTGTATCAACAAACAGCTCTATTACTTTTCCATGCACCTCACGATCTTTCACTTCATTAAGTACCCTTCCCAGTGCGTGGACATCCTGAATAAGCTGTTCATTATGAGCTTCTATTTCCTGCGCATCTTGTGGTTCAAATTTCTGTTTAGTAATGCGTTTGTACTGTTTGGTTTCATCGACCTCTCGCTTTCTCCGCTTCCGAACCTCACCGTCAAAAGAAATTTCTCTCATATTTTTCACAAACTTTTTCAAATTATCGTATATAAGCTCCTAGTACTAGTGAGTTCTCATCTCAATTTATCCCAGAATATAAATAGTGTTTGAAATTGTTCGGGTGAAAAAGGTAGTATTTAAAGTTGTTGGTTTTAACCCTTCAAGAATTCTTTACTCCCTCAATTCAACTAACTATAATTCATTTGGTTTCTTTTCCCAATAAAGGATGTCACAATTAATCTATCAGACTTCTTTTACTTTAACAGACGCCTTCACCATGATTTTTTCATAGCCTAACTTGAAAAAAGGACAAACTTTAATGCAAATGGAGCAGCCATACGTCTCAAAGAAGTGCGGAAAACATTTTTCACTGTTAATACTTGTTAAATACTTGCCCTTGAGGGAAGTGGGTTTTTCATCTAGTGGATAGATGGCATTACCTGGGCATTTTTTCACACAGATCCCACATGTTTTACAGTAGTCCTTCACGCCCATTCTTGCAGGTTTGGATTCTGGAAGGGGACTGGCATCAGTGGCAATCATGGACAGACGGAGGCTTGGACCGAACTCGCGGGTAATTAATATACCATTTACACCTATTTCCCCGAAACCTGCTCTTTCAGCCATCGGGGGGTAGACCAAGGGACCACCGAAAGGATGAAAGGCCTGAGCTCGAAATCCTTGCTTTCTGACATAGGAAGCTAATTTCACAGTAGCTTCTCCGAGTTCTGCGTAGACTCTCATGGCTTCCACTCCAGCAGGGGGTTCTGGAGCTTGGTTAATGGACTCTTTTTTCATTTCCATGCCTAAGACAATTGCATTATCTAAGACCTTATCTTTCACACGATAGCCTATCATTTCTTCTGCAAAAATGTAATGGGCATCAACTTCAGTAAAGCCGATCATATCGATTCCTAGCGATTTCGCATGGGTTTTCAGGTTATTCCAGAAGGTTTCAGTTGCGGGAGGGCGGTTCGTTGAGTCCATTTTTTCACTAATTTTGACGGATCTTTTTGCTTTCTTTACGCCACTCATGATTTGAGTTATATGAGTCGTCATATAGCTGAAAATCTCTTTATGCGATTGGAGCTTTCCCATACTAAATTTCTGAAATTCAATTAACTTCTGTTTTAAGTTACCTTTTGCGCTCTTCATGATTCTCAAATCCCGTTTATTAAGAAAGGAAAATTAGAATTATATCCGATTGAGCCAATATTTGACTTTTTCGATGATTTCTTCGACTTGGTATTGGGGGATCGTCTGCCCTCGAATAACCCCCGTGATAATATCGACAATTTCACCCTTGGTATCCGGATTTGGGGATTGAACAGATCTGGTACGAACCCCTGCTTTTGCAAAATCCTCGAAACCGACGGGGGCTTGGCAAATTACGATTGCGGGGATGTCGACATTTCTCAGGAAACGTCGTGCTTTATAAACGAAGTGGCTCGGAACATTTCCCAGATGGATGAGGGCTAAACGGTGCCGTCCCATCTGATTTTCTTCCGCAGGAGAAATTCCTGAGATGGTAGAACCCGGCAAAGCACCCCCTGGCATGTCATCTGTAGGACCAATTCCCGCACGCATAACCATGACACTAACTTGTAGCCCCACTTCTCGTAAGCCATAGGTTACCTCGCAAACGGGTTTGGTAATGTGGCGTGGCGAAGGACCCATGCTTAATACAACAATATCGGGTTGAGCGGCTTCTGCGAAAGTTGCCCGTTGGGCTAGACCTCCACCTAATCCTAATCCCGCGGTTTCGCGACAGTCAATAACTTGGGTCTGTCTCCCAAATTTTGCTTTATATCGACCTTGATGAATGTGTGGTCCATAAATACCCGGGGAACGCTGTGAATCTGCATGATTATGGTGATGCTTGTGGTCTTTTCTAGGGTGGCGGGTATTGGATTCCTTATCTTTGTTCTCTTTCATTCAGTATCGCGCTCTAGAATATCTTTCCTGAACACTAAACTATAACCTCTAACATGGTCCATTGTTGTTTTTCTATATTTAGTATAACGCCCCGCACCTATCCGATATCCAAATTTAAATATCTCATCCGCAGCTTCTCTGATGGAAATGATCACTTGTGGGTGGTCAATTTCTATATAAAATTTACCAACCTGAATATCCAAAATGATCTCTTTGCAATCTCCAACTTTTATACATCTTTTGATTAGATCATAGGTTCTAGGACCGTGCATGATAACTTTGGTGATACCATCAACATCTTTTAAGGCTTCTAAAAAACTGGAGACAGTTTCATCGGAACAGAGCCTATTGGGGAAAATAACTACTTCAGGACTGTAATCACCATCACCTTCATACGATTCTGCCAAGAAAATCACACTCTATCTTATTAAATATTCTTCATCTTGCTTAAATAAAGCCATTTTTATTCTTTATTAGGTTTTCAAGGGTAAAATATTAGGATATCCTTAGGACTTTTTTCGTTCTTATTAAGTAATATCCATTCTATCTATAAAACCATTTTTCGGAACATGAATTCTCCAAATATTTGACTCTGAATGATACTATGAAAAAAATTAATAATCAAACCAATGTAAAATATAGCTGAATTATGCATTTTTGATAAGCAAATTTGCAATTTTTTTAAAAAAAATGGGTTAAGATGGTCGAATGTCAGCGGATGAGAATTATTTCGTTAAGGTGGAAAAGATCAGTAAGGAATTCAAGAGGGGCACTTATGCTATTAGAGATATTTCTTTTATCTTAAGGGAAGGGCATAGTTTTGGAATTTTGGGAAAATCTGGTTCAGGAAAATCTGTTTTAATGCATGCAATACGTGGAACAAAAGGATTTAATCCGACTCACGGAAAAGTTTTTTATCGTATTGCTCACTGTGAAAGCTGCAATTGGGTAGAATATCCCAGTAAAGTAGAAGCACCTTGCCCAAAGTGTAAAGGTCCTATGGTTCTCAAGGTAGTCGATTTATGGGAGGAAGAAGAAAAGAGCTCAGAGATTTTTCATGGGATATATACTCGTATTTCAATTATGTTACAGAGAACTTTTGCGTTGTTTGGAGAATATCCCGTGGTTGTTAATATTGCAAACATTCTAGCGAAGGCAGGTATTCCGGAAAAGAAGAAACAAGGTCGAGCATTGCGAATTTTATCCCAAGTAAAACTTACCCACCGGGCGCTGCATCTTGCACGTGATCTCTCAGGGGGAGAGAAACAACGAGCAGTATTTGCTATGAGTTTAGCTAAAAATCCGCTCTTATTTCTTGCAGATGAGCCAACAGGAACACTTGATCCTATTACAGCAGAAGCAGTTCATAATATTATGAAAAAAACTGTAAAAGGTGGAAATCTCTCACTCATCATGACATCTCATTGGCCCCATGCTGTTGCGGAATTATCTGATGATGCAATCCTACTTGAGCGCGGACTAGTGACTGCCTTTGGTGACCCAAAGGAAGTTGCGCAGAAATTTATGGCCCAATTAGAAACAGTGGACTATATCCCTAAAGTTATTGACCGTCCCCTTATCAAAATGGAGGATTGCGTTAAATGGTATTATACCTTCGATCGTGGCATCATTAAAGCCGTAAATGGTGTTTCTATAGGGATTAATGAGGGAGAAATTTTTGGTTTGGTAGGTGTTTCTGGTTCAGGTAAAACATCACTCTCACATATGCTTATTGGCTTACGCCCCATCACAAAAGGAAAAATCTGGGTACGGATAGGAGATGACTGGATTGATATGAGCATTCCCGGACCCGGTGAACGGGGGCGAGCCTCGAAATACATGTCGATTCTTCATCAAGAGTATTGTCTGTATCCTCATCGTACCGTGCTTGAAAATTTGACTGGGGCAATAAGAGTGAGGGTTCCTGAGGAATTGAAGACGAAGAAAGCATATGATGTACTTTATGCAGTTAATTTTACGAGTGAGGAGATCGATAGCATTCTTTACAAATTTCCTGACGATATAAGTGAGGGAGAGCGCCATCGTGTGGCGATAGCTCGAGTTCTAATAAAGGAGCCTAAAATTGTCCTTCTAGATGAACCTACAGGAACTGCAGATCCACTAACGAGGATGGAGATTGTCCGTTCAATCCATAAATCCCGCGAAGATCTGGATCAGACATATCTCATCGTCAGTCATGATATAGATTTTATCCTTGATGTTTGTGATCGGGCAGCGCTAATGCGGGCTGGAAAAATAGTTATCGTAGGAAAACCAGATCAAGTCATTGAGACCATGCGAGAACAAGAGAAGGCTATGACCACCTAATCATTTCTGGGAGATAATGCTCTGAACGATGACTTTCTTATAGAAATGCTAGAATCACTAATTCTTTCTGAATTTAAGGAAAAAGACTATACAATTTTCGATCAACAGATATTAGGTGTTGAATTAAGAGAAAAGGAATTCGAAGAGACATTAGCAAGGATAATGAAATCTAAGAGCCAATCATTCCAAAAAAAAGTTGCTCGGATTATTCAGGATAAAAGAAGAGATTTGTTAGAACTCGCCTTCAAGCGAGCGCAAAAACGTCATAAAACACAAATGGCGCTGCGGTTCATGATGTTTGAGCAAGAAGAAGTGGGGGAATAATATTTAAAAGAGCTTTTTGAGCAAAATAAAATTGGAGAATAACTTATTTTGATTGAATTTGAGATTTTCTGAGAAATTTCACTAAGATATAATCTCTGAAATTAGAGGGGAGGATTTCAGCAATTTCTTCTAAAAGGTAATCCCCAAGCTTAACTTTGGTGATCTCATTTCTAAACTGTGTATAAGGGAGTTTTATTCGGAGCCCAAGAAGTTGAGGGACGATGGGGGTTGGGGATAATACCTCCGAAATTGCAGTGATTTGGCGTTCTATTTCTTCCTTAACAGCAAATGGAGGGAGAAGGAGAGGGTCGAATTCAAGCTGTTTTCGTACTATTTTAAGGGCATAGGCAAGGGTATTACCTATTTCACGTAATTTATCAATTTCATCCAATAATCTAAAGCGGTAGGGGAGCCTACCAATTCCCCCGATATAATAATCAGCGTGGGGGATTGACTTTAGTTCAGGACCACCAGTAACAACAAAGGGGATGGTGATATCCTGATAGATCTTCCATTTATATTCGTTAATGCAATGTTCGAAATTCCCGAACACGAAAATAGCAGCATCATGTTCCTCAATGATTTTCCGTTCGCGCGTAGAGATTTGACCCGTTCGTTGGCCAACGCCGCGTGCTAATCCAAGCATATTCGTTTTTGCACCCATGCGCCTCATAAATTCAGCGATATCACATAAAACGTGTGGTAGGTGATGTCGCGCAATTGTGGGGGCGACAACTGCCACTTCAGTTCCTAATAATGGCTGTGTGCGTAAATTGCCGCGTAATTCCAAAACTTTTTCCCGTATTAGAGAGACATCAGCAATGTTCGGTATGGTAAATGTAATAGTACTTTCTTGAGCCAGAATCTTCTTTTGAATAATCCACCCGCCCAGATCTTCTACTAACTCTACAAGGAGCTCATGCTTATGAGCACCCCCTTCAAAGACAAATGACTCTGTGCTCATTTGATGCTCTCCTGAAATTTATGAGTCTTCCAAGGTACGATCTTCTTGTCAGATTTTTTCGGCTCACGTTTCAATTTTTCTAATTGTGCTGCGGGGATCTTCACGGGAGGATTCTTTAGAGCTATATTTACTTCTTCAAGCCATTCTTCTTCAATAGGATTCTCAGATGCAATAACAGTTATGTAACCGCCTTTTATACTTCTTTGTTGGACTCGAAATCCTTCGGGGATAATTCGATTTAACGCATCGAGAATTTTATTCATAATGCGATCGCGGGGATTTACCGCGATCAACTGGTTTAGTTCTTCTATTAAAATATAGTCATGAGGAAAATAGAGATTCCAACGATCAGTTTGTGAGATATTTTCGCGCCCAAAGCGCGTCCAAAGGAGCTTCAAGATCTCAGGTGCATAGGTTTCATCTTCTATAACAACGTGAATTTCACCATTCTCACGAGTTACAGATGTAATTTCGGAAAAGCGAATTGGGGATTCAATAACATTTAATTCACCCCTAATATAGAAGAGCGGTTTTCTAATATCGATTAGAATACGGACAGCTTGTAATGCCCCTGCTAGTGCTAAATCGGTGAAGACATGATCTGCGATAACCTTATAAGAAATTACGCCAAAATCATAGGGATCCGATCGATCGAGATTTTCTACATTTACCTTCTCGGACATTGTTTTTCACTTAGAAATTAACCCAGAACTTAGAAGTGCAGCTCCCACAGATCCCGCGAAGGGTGAATGTTTTGGGACAGTTATGTCACGCCCCAGCACATCTTTCATTTGTTGCACTAGACCTTTAATAAGGGACGTTCCTCCAACTTCAATAACAGGATCTCTCAGATCAATTTCCTGCAATTGCTGTGTGAAGACTTGTTCTGCAACACTACGGCACGCAGCAGCGGCAACATCGGCTTTATTAAAACCCTCTGCAAGCTTGGAAACGAGGTCTTGAATCCCAAATATGCTACAGTAACTATCAAGGATGGCTTTATCGGCTTTTCCATTCAAGGCTAGTTCACCAAATTCTAAAATGGGCAGTCCTAAACGTGCAGCAGAAAGTTCGAGGAACCGACCTGAACTACCTGCACAGATCCCTCCAACTGTAAAGGCATCCGGGATCCCATTTAGGAGTGTAATGACCTTGTTATCAAGACCACCGATATCAATGACTGTCGCCTCACCTTTCTGTCTATCGGCTAAAAAGACAGCCCCCTTCGAATTTACAGTTAGTTCTTCTTGGACAAGATCTGCTTTATATTTCTTACCAATTATAAATCGCCCATAACCTGTTACCCCAATGGCTTCCATTTGGCTCATCTTGCACTTTGCGTCACCTAAGGCTTCTTCAATGACTTTTTGAGCAGTTTCTCCAATTTCGTGGGTCGGGCGCCATCCAATTCCTGCAATTTCGTTATTATGCATGACGACAGCTTTGGTAGTTGAAGATCCAGAATCAATACCAAGTGTGAGACCTTCCTGCTTTTGCCGTGCTAGCAATGCCTTGCGCTTCACTACAGTAGCAAGAGCTTCTAATCGAATGACTATCTCACTTGTTTTGGGATGTTCCGTAAATGCATACATGATTACTGGAATATCACTGAAATTCTGGATATATCGGCGAATTTCATGACGGCATAATGCGCCTTCAGCACAGCGAAAGCAAGTAACGATGAAGGCAGCATCGGCATCCGAGACTTTTTGCGCAACTGCCATGGATCTTGCAATCATCAATTTCAAATTTGCGCTGTCTACATCCAAGCCGAAATCTTTTGAGGATTTCTGAATGAATTCTAAATCTACCTCAGGATAGACGAGCTTGGCGTCAACAATGCTCGCGGCTTGCTCCAAATAATGCTGAATTCCGCTCCATTCTGTGCCACAACTTAATTGCGCGATTTTTATTGTCACATAATCCCCAATTATCGGTTTCAGTTTTTATTATATGTAGAAATTACAACTAGAAATAAAGTTTTTCTTCATAAAATCAGATCAGAATTCGATGAGTGATTCGAAATTACCTGAAATTCTGCAAATTATCGAGAAGGAAATGGACATTGCTCAGCATGTAAAGGGGTGGAAGCGTCTTTCCCCCTTTGAGTCACTAATTAGAACAATTCTTTCACAAAATACAACGGATAAAACCTCCGTTGTTGCCTTTAATAATTTAGTGGAAAAATTTAAAAAAATAGAACCAGAAATCCTGGCAAACGCAAATGTTGAAGAAATTAAAGAGGAGATTCGGATTGCTGGGTTGCATAATCAGAAAAGCAAGCGAATAAAGGAAGTTTCTAGGATAATATTGAGTGAATGGAATTCAGATTTTACTTTTATTTATGAAGCTCCTCTATTTGAGGCGCGGAAAAAATTAATCGCGTTGCCAGGCATTGGACAAAAAACAGCAGATATCTTACTCAATTTTGTAGCCCAACGGCCCATCCTCCCTGTAGATACACATATTACACGCATTAGTAAACGGCTCGGATTGGTTCCACAAAAAGCGAAATACGATGAGATTAGAGAAGCAATTGAAATTCTTATTCCTGAAGATAAAATTTTCACGATTCACGTTTCATTGATCTTTTTTGGACGGCTGATTTGCAAGGCGATTAATCCACAATGTCCCACTTGCCCTGTGACGCATCTCTGTCCTAAATTAATTATCAAAAAAAAGAAAACTAAATTAACAAAAAGAAAGAAATAATTGAATATAGAGAAATTTTTTTGGTGATTGAAGAATGGTTTCCCACGAAATCGATACCTACAAGGTCTTTTTAATGTCACAAGACGAATCGCAATACCAAGGTAGACTTGCAACCATTCACCTCAAACTTAAGGGTACGGATGGAAAGGCATTCCTATTTTTTTATGATTCCGCTAAGTTACCCTCGAAAAACAAGATGAGTGGTAAAAATTTTAAAATATACTGGAAAATGAGCCAATATGACAATGTTTTGGACATTCTACGTAATGAAAAACCATTATTTTTCTACTTTAGTGAAACCTCAAAGGTTGCGAATGTTCAAACCACCGATGAACCTGTAGGTGAAGAAGAAGATAAATAAACTAAATATCGATTACTTCTTTTTTTTTCTTAATACCGATTAAGAACTTAAATATCCCAAATTAAAAAGATCCATTGTGTTCATGAGCCTCCCGCAACCATAAGGAAAGATATTTTTCTCGGAGTTGTTCAGCTAAATTGGGATCTAGGACACTTAAACAGGCAAAAATTTGTGAAGGTTTTAGGGGATTTTGAAGCTTTATTAGAACTCTATTCTTGTCCAAAATGTCGTAATAAGTAGGAAGTTTCTTATGGACAAATCTGACCTTTATCCCACCCATTTGAGGGGATATTTCATATAGATTCTCTAATTTAACAAGTAATTTATAGTAAAGTGAGTAATTTTTTTCCTTTTGATCCTCGGAAAGAGGTCTTCCATCAAATTCAAAACTCCATAGGATTTTAACTTTGACGCCCCGTTTGATTGCATTGACAATACCCCCAAATAGGGTTTTTCCATAGGGAAGAATTCTCAACGTATCTTCAGTTAAAAAAGCTGTCATAAGAAATTCTTCTTGTAATTCATCAATACGTTTTGTATATAATGACATAACCGGCGCTGCTCCAAAAGCAGTGCTCCAAAAGATACCTGAGGGTTCTTGTTTCAACCAGAATTTGGATTTATCTATTTTAGATTCTAGAATGGTGGCTCTATCATAAAGATCTGCAACTTTTTTCTTATTTTCAGTTCTTAATTGGTTGATTAAACTTTGAAATACTAAATTTGGGGATATTGCCTTGTATAATTTCGGTCTAGATTGTTGTATTTCAACAAGACCCTTTTCCTTTAATTCTTCAAGAACTTCATAAATTCTACCACTTGGTACATCAGCTCTTCTGCTTAGATCTTTCGCGTTTAAGGTTTCTGCTTTAATTAAGGCTAAATACACTCTAATTTCGTAATTTGATAATTTTAAAGATTTTAAAAAATCATCTATTTCATTCAGGAGCTCATGCTGACTCATGTGTTAATATATATAATAACCACCTAAAAAAAGTTGTTTTTGATCGGGATTGTTGAAATAGGGTAAAGGAAAAGGTATGATTGGGGATCAAAATGGTAGTATCGAATCATAAATCACCGGCGAACTTATTTTCTACACAATCAACCTATAATAGGACATATGAGAAACAGATTCTTCTGAAAGATGGAAGTTTAGTTTTACTTCGTCCGTTAACGCAAAATGATTCGAATAAAATCCATATTTTATTTGAAAGCTTTTCTGAAGAAACGTTATATTTACGCTACTTCACTTGTAGCTCTCACTACAAAGAAAAAGAAATTAGACGTCTTTTTAAGGCACTAGATAACAACGAATTAATAGTTGTTGCAGAACTATTAGAGGGTGACAAACCTTTAATCGGAGTTTGCGAGTTGTCTAGGCAAGTGAGGAACCAAAATACTGCAGAATGCGCAATAACTGTGGCAGATGAGTGGCATGGAAAAAGTTTAGGTGTACAAATGTTAGAGTGGTTGGTAAAAATTGGGGAAGAGCGAAAAATAAAATATATAGTTGGGTATTTCAATGCAGGCAATCTGGCTGTATCCTCTCTATTAAGGAGCTCGGGGTATAAGTATAGAACGATATGTGATCTCAATGTCATTTCGTTCCATCTATTTCTTGATAAGGAGTAAGAAGAGGGAAAAAACTTGAAAGGAAGACCAGTCAATGATAGTAAAAGACAAGAAAGTAAAGATCTTATTATAAAAGATAGATATAAGTTATCCTTAAATACACAAAAGTTTATTCTACAGATGTGTTGGGCACAACATGATGGTCAATGGTTCTTAAAATCAAAAAAAGATTTTGGTATCAAGGAAGCAAATGATTTAAACAATAAGGTATTATTATCGATGGGGAAAATTGAAGCACGACATATTTTAAATGCTTTGAATATTGAAAAGGGTTCCGTGAACTCTATACCAAAATTATTCAAAATTATGAACACTTTTATGGATGTCATTATCCCTAAGGTGATGAGATTCAAATTTGTGGTTGATTCCGACTCTGAGGGGAGGGGGATTGTTAAACGGTGCTTCATCTGGAAATTAGTACAAAAATCTAAGAAGGAGTCAGAATATACATGTGCCTGTAATTATAGGCACAGGGGATGGTTGAAAGCGTTAGGAGTAAATGGGGAAATAAAAGCTCTGAAACGTGTTTCAGAGGGAGATGATTATTGTGAATTCAAATTCACTCTGAATGCAAAATGCTAGTTTTTATTTTTTATAATCACTTAAGTAAAGTATCTTTGTATTAATTTGCCAATGGGTTTGAAAACCGCAATGTTTCCAGTCCAACTAGCCAATTCATCCCTAAATAGAAATTCAATTTCCTCGACTATTTCTCTCAATTTATTACGGAGAATTTTTGAACTTGCTGTACATAGAAGTACACAAGTGATATGTTCTCCAAATTCGAGTATGAGAGTTTTATCTTCTTGATCTATCACTTTGGTTCGTTTTTGGCTCTGGGTCATCTCTTGTACTAAAGTGCAAACTCCCGAAATTCCACCTGCGAAAAGTTGGGGATCTATGGGGGATTCCTCAAGGAAATTGTAGTGAAAAAGACAGATTCCACCTTTAGAAGTAATGGAAAAGAACTCGTGCAAGGAAGTTTTCCATTCAATTTCTTCCTTTGCAGGGAGAGTCTCTTTAGTATAACCGACGAATAATATCAACACCGCCATGATTCCCATACTTGTCAAAATTAATGGGAAAATGAGAGTGGATCCGTAAGGTAATAAAATTGGGCCCAAGATAAAACCTAATCCAATTGCCATCTCCGTAGTAACAAGGGCAAAGGCTTGAATCAAATATGCCTTTTCTTTTTGAAAGAGGTCATGACCAATTGCAAACGCAAGAAACCAAGGTATTCCAAGACAAAGACCCTTTAATGACACAATAATATAATTCAAAAAAATGGGAATTCCTAGAAACTCACTTGTTATTTCAAAAACACCGATGAAAAAGAGGATAATCATGAAAATTATTACATTCCGCCGTCCCAAGTAATCTGCTATAAATCCAGATACAAAGCCACCAATCCCCATAAGTATGGGGATATAGATATATGTGAAGTCTACAATTTGCGGAAGAAATTGCGGAGGGGTTATTGAAACGTAAATAGGTGTTAAGTAATTAGGATAATATTGAAATAAAAGAGCCCCGAAGAGAATAACGATTACCATTACAAAAAAGATGGGTATTAAATACTGAAGGAACAGTTTATAGTTGTTATCCTTTTCAATAGAATCTTTTAGGTTAAAAAAACCTTCCTGCTTTGTAAAAACTATTCGAAATAGTATTACTAGACAAAGCGACGAAACACTCAAAAATGAAACCACCTCCACAAAACTTAGGGTGAGTGAAAGGAAGGAGAGGAAACCCAAAAAAGAAAAAGCTACTAAACAAAAAATCCCAATCATACGACCGCGGTAATTAATTTTGGATAAATATCCAGGCATCATTACCAAATTAGGCGCTGCTAAACCAAATATCGAAGCTATTATACAGCAAAGTATGAATATTGAGATTGTATTCTCAAATACTAAGAGTAGTGGTATTAGTAGAGTCAACAACCCAAATAAATATATAGAAAATTCCCTATATTTCTCTTTTCTGAAGATGAAAATGGACAGCAAACTACATATTGGAATAAAAATCAAGCTCGTTAAAGCAAAATCGGTCCAATTTGGATCTAAACTGAGATATGTATTAAGTGATAATATCATTAAATAAATTCTTGTTCCAATGCCAAGGATTAGTGCACTAATAATTATTATTAAAAGTTGAGACTTATTTCCTTTTGAATTGTGGGTTTGTTGGCTTTCCATATGCGTTCCCTTTTCTGCAATTGATCCTAATCATTTATTAAATAAATTATAAAACATTAAAAATTTCCATTTCATAAATCATTCTGATAACTTATTCCCATTGTTTGTTCCTCTGTAAATTCAAATTTATTCTGAAATAATGATTTTTAAATTGGAGCTTTAGATTTTTAATTACGTTCTTGTTATACCTTTCAGTGATCATTATGAAAGGGAAAATTAAGGAATTGGTAGCTATCGGAGCTTCAATCGGAACCAATTGTACCACGTGTTTAAAACACCACGTCCGGTTAGCAAAGGAATATGGAGCGACTGAAGAAGAAGTAAAGGATGCAATAGAGGTTGCTATGAAGGTAAAAAGGAATTCAACACGATCAATTGATAAACTAATTCATAATACTATTGGTACCGGAGAGAGTTCAGATGAATTTGGAAAAATACCATAAAATTGGTAAAAAAATTGAGAAATATATTCGTCCCGCGACCTTCCCACTCGCGATTAAGCTAATTAAAGAAAAGTCCGAGATTCCTGCAAAAGCCAAGCGCCCGAGCATCGATTTAATAACGCAAAATTTTATCTGCCAGAATTTTAAGATGGCCCGGACCTACGGGTGGACAATTGCAGTACTGGAAGAGGATTGTAACTGCATGTTAGCGAGAGGTGTATATGGGTGGGACCCGGTTACCGAAGAAACTATGAAATGGAAGAGTAAATTTGAGGTGGGGCTGTATGCGAAGGATGTTGAAACTTCAAGGAAGATAGAGAAACATATCTACTTACTCGCCAATGAATTTAAAGGGATTGTGATTTCGCCTTTAGCTTGGACGAAGGTGGAACCGGATATAGTTCTTATTTACTGCCTTCCCGCGCAGGCTATGCGTTTTATTCAAAGCTATCTATATATGGAGGGGGGAGTTCTCGAATTCGCAGCAGCGGGTCGAATAGGATCATGTCACGTCGGAGTTCCCAAAGTTTATTTGACTAAAAAGCCTCAATTGGTATTGTTGGGCAATGGAGACCGGGTTTGGGGAGGGGCCCAGGATTCGGAAGTGCTTTTTTCATGCCCTCGTGAGAAGCTAGACACTCTTATCGAAGGGCTAGAGACCACTCATGCGGCGGGACTCCGCTACCCTATCCCTGCCTATATGAATTATAAACCCGGCTTTCAAGCAGCCTTTAAGAAACGAGCGGTGGATAGAGCTGGTGGAACAATTATCAAAGAAAAATAAAAAAGTGAAAATTCTTTTTATATTTAGAATTCATCAGTTCTTCCTATTATAAAACGTAATAACTTGGCTATGTTATTTGGAGCTGTGGGGAGCGCTAGAAATCTATTTTTATTACTTAATACATAACCCCATTCTCTCAGCTCATCAAGATTTTGCTGTAATTCTCGGGATTTTAGATGAGAGTCTATTGTTTGATCCTGTCGAGGAGTTTCAAGGAGTTTTAATATTTGGACATGCCCCTCATCTAACGTTTGCGTCGAAATTTTTGCGATAGGTCTTGTATCTTCTATAGTATAGGAATTGTCACTCTCTTTCTTAAGGGTAAGCGAGGGGTTGTCTTTGTAGAATTGATTTTGCCAGTTTTTTATGGCATTGGATAATCGCTCCTTTAAATCTGGATTGGAACTAAAAGCAGTCCGATAATTGCCTGTGAAAATCCAAGCCAAATCGTCAATATTTTCAGTATCGGGAAAGAGAGAGGAGTATCCATCCAAGGGATGGATATCTTTTATTTCATATTTTTCGTGCTCCTCGTAGAGTGGAGAATATCGCATTAGTCTAACTGCATTGAAATTGACTGGTGGCTGTAAATGAGCGATAAAAGGTATTAAATCCAATATCTCAAGGTAGTCTTCCGAGGTTTCTCCGGGTATAGCGTATAAGAAATTCCAAAACGCAAACATGCTTAACGATCGACAATCTCTCAAAAATCTAATGTTATTTAGAGCTGTTGTTCTTTTATTTAAAAGCAGTAAAAGATGGTCATTTAAGTTTTCAAGACCAGGCTGAATCGAATTTGAGCCCGCCCTTTTCATAATCTGTAAGTCCTCGAATGTCATATTAGGACGCGCTTCATAAAATAGCCCCCTCAACCCTCTAGGCTTTTCAAATTCTTTAAATACTTGGGTTGGAAAATTTTTTGCCAAAATATTATCACTTGCATAAAAATTTAGAACTTTGTATTTGTTGTATAAGGCAATTATCTCCTTTCTTATTCGTTCGGGGGATTTGGTGCGAAAATGAATAGAAGACTCATCCAATCCACAGAAACAGCAATGAGAAGAATGCCCCCACCAACAGCCTCGGCTACTCTCAAAAATGACTGCGGGTCCCTTAGCCTTCAAGTCTTTTGTACCGAACTTTTCAAACTGTTCAAGGAAATCGGAGTAATCAGGATATGGGAGCGAATTTAGGTCCTCAACAGGTTTACAGTCGATAAAATGAGTATCTGGAAACTTATTATGATTTAAGATATTAGAACAAAATTGTAAAAACTCGAAATCGGCTTCCCCTGAGAAAATATAATCTATTGATGGAGCTATTTGCATTAATTTTTGTCCCATTGATTCTGGAAATTTTTGCCCACCTAAAACTGTAATTATTTCTGGATTAATCTTCTTAAGAGCATTCGCCAAGGCGATACATGCGAAGGTTTTTGTGATACCACAACTCAAACCTACTATTTTAGGATGTCGCGTTAAAATCCGCCCAACAAGTTCATCTATAAATGGTTGGATTTCTTTCTTGATTTTAAGAACGTTTTCCATTTGAACAAATTTTGCACTGAACTCTACAATTGAGATTTTTTGAGTGCGGAGATATTGCTCATACCTTTTATGTTTTTCAGAGGCGGACGGGAACGCAGCTGTGGCAAAAAGCCAATCCGCAATCATTTCCTCAGCGGGCGATATCTGGATTTGATGATACAATCGAGGGGAAATTCTACCTAAAAAGAGCAGATTGGCATAAATTATTTCTGTTTTAATATTATTTTCAACCAAGATAGTTTTTAAATTACTTAACCCAAGAGACGGTTGATCAAGTAAAGCGAAAGGTGGTTGTATTAAAACAACATCAGAATCATTCAAAGGTATAATAAACTACCTCCATCAAATGGTACCTTTCCTTTTTACTTAAGTTCCACGTATTATTTCATTTAATTTCCAGATATGAAAGTTGAGAGATCTTTGATTCGAATTTCCATAAGGAAAATCATAAAAGGAAATGTATTCTTTATAAGAATGATGGTGAGATAAAATGGCAGAAGAATCGCCTTGGAGTTCGTGGGATGTTAGAATTAATTTCCTTGCGATTGTAGCTTTATGGGTATTTGGAACCTATATTCTTGCAATTAAATGCTGGCGACCGTTAGTATTATTCTGGATTTTTTGGATTCTCTATTTCACAGTCGGACGATATATGACCTGTCGACACTGTGATTTCTTAGGAAAACCGTGCCCGAGCTGGAATATGGGAATTCTCGCCAAGAAAATGGGAATGAAACGCAGTGAAAAGAAAAACTTTTACGAAGATGGAAATTTAAAGCTAATTTTATTTGATGTATTATTCATGCTGTTGGCTATTTTTGTCCCATTTATCAAGTATATCTATGATTTCTTTATAATTGGGATATTTACATTTGATGTGGTTTTATTAATCATCTACACGGCGATAGTGGGCATTGTGTTATTGCTGCATTCGCAGCTTGGCTGTAAGAACTGCCCCATGGAAGGGTGTTTAATGAATCCCAAAAGAAATGGGGAAATTTAAGCGTCTATCTTTTTGGTGACAGTGTGGTAAGGGAAAAGGTCGCTCCGGAGTATCTCGAGAACGAATATGAGTATAATAATGAACATTGGGATCATTTCCATCAATTACGAACGATCGCCACACCTGTTCTTAAGGCACTCCAACCGTATACACCTTTGATTCACGGTTCGATCGCACGTGGGGATACCACAAAGAAAAGTGACATCGACGTCATTATCAGCCATCAGGTGAAGGAATTTCAAATTAATTTGGCAATGGATTCTCTAAATTTTGAGCCAAGCGAGAGGTGGATTGTCCAGGCGACACCTCTATCAGCTATTAAAGGGATTATTATTTTCTCAACGTTACCCGAACTGAGTGTAACGTTCCCCTTGATCCCTTTTTATCCACGGGAATATGAGTTCTACTCTTTTGGAGGGGTGTTGGATTCTACCGCTTTAGCAGGAAATATCAATAAACGAGTTCCGGGTGTAAATAAACAACTCCTTTTCATTGAACCGACTGAAAATGGACATAAAGAGTATCGAGTGACCTCAGATAATGCGAATATTATTGCGAAAGTCTTGAATATTAGCGTAGATACGGTTCTTGAGAGGTTAAGGGTATTGGAACGTCGAAATGAAAAGGGTCGCACGGGGATTTTTAAAAAACGCCTTGTAGCACCAACAGAAGCGTTTGGTGAAGTTTTAAAGAAGATCGCGGAATCAGATCCCGCCTCTCGACGAAGAATTAGACGGAAGAAAATTTAATAGCTCAACAGATCAAATAAATATTAATCATAATGGAAAGCTCAAATAAAACATAAGGTCTTGGGATGGCGCGTTTAGACTCCTTTTTCCATGCAAAATCAGTTGCAATTATCGGTGCATCAAATAATAAGCAAAAGGTAGGCTATGCAATTCTTAAAAATATTATCGATTTTGGATTTCAAGGTGAGATATTTCCAGTTAATTTACGTGAAAGGGAGATACTAGGACTAAAAAGTTATCCAAGTGTTGGTGAAATCGAGAACGATGTAGACATTGCAATTTTTGTAATCCCGGCAAAATTTTGTCTGAAAGTGGCAGAAGAATGCGGTGAAAAGGGTATTAAAAATATTATTGTGATTACCGCGGGATTTAAGGAAATTGGTATTGAAGGGGCAAGGTTAGAGAGAGAATTACTAGAAGTTTGTAAAAAATATCAAATAAACGCATTAGGTCCTAATGTTATTGGTTTTATTGATACTCAAAATAAGTTGAATGCTTCATTTACCAAACTTGTGCCCCGTTCTGGGAATATCGCATTGATATCGCAGTCAGGGGCAATTATCACAAGTAGTATTGATTGGAGCATTCCTGAATATCTCGGGTTTTCTAAAATCGTCTCGCTTGGCAACAAGATGGATCTCAATGAGACTGACTTTCTGGATGCACTTGCGAACGATCCGAACACCAAAGTAATCTTGATGTACATCGAGAGCATTGATGATGGAAATAGGTTTATTGATATCGCGAGAGAAGTAGTGAAGACAAAACCCATTGTAGTTTTAAAAGCAGGGGTCTCTGATGCAGGAGCGAGGGCAGCTTCATCTCATACAGGCGCCCTTGCGGGTTCGAAAATCGCCTATAAGACAGCTTTTAGAAAGGCGGGAGTAATTCAAGCGAAAGGTCTGGAGGATCTCTTTAATTATGGTCTGACTTTTTCTTCACAAATTTGTTATATCGGCGATTCTATAGCCATAATTACAAATGCAGGGGGCGCGGGAATCCTAGCAACTGATGTCGCAGATAAAATGGGATTAAAATTAGCTCCAATCTCTGCAGAACATAGTGAGCTATTGCGCTCAAAATTACCCAAAGCTGCCTCTGTTCTGAATCCAATTGACATTTTGGGGGATGCGGGGGCGGATAGATATCAGTTAGTTTTAGAAACATGTTCAAAAGTTGATCCGATAAATGGAATTGTGATCTTAATGAGTCCCCAAGCGGTTACTCAATATAAAGAAACCACCGATGTGATTATTGACTTTTGTTCCCACCATGCATCGGAGAAACCGTTAGTAGTTTCCTATATGGGAGGAGTCAGCAATAAAGAAGAGATGAGTCGGCTCAGAGAACATGGGGTTCCTTGTTTCAGTTTTCCACAGGATGCAATCCGTTCAATAGCAGGAATTTATGAATATTCCTGCATTGTAGATAAGGAAATTGAAACCTATGAACAGTTTGAAGTAAATTTAGAATTAGCTCAATCTATTTTCCAAAGAGTTTTAGAGGACAAGAGGCTAGTACTCCTAGAAAGTGAAGCGATTCAGATAGCGAGATGCTATCGACTCACAGCTCCTGATACGCTATTGGCAAAAACCCCCGAGGAGGCTACCGCATTCGCTGAGAGGATGGGGTATCCCGTAGTTCTTAAAATCTGTAGTCCTCAAATTCTTCATAAATCAGATTTGGGGGGAATAATGGTAAATGTTTCTACCCCAGCAGAAGTAAGGGGATCATTTAATGAAATTATACGAAGGGTCTCAAAGAGGATGCCTGGTGCAAAAATTTATGGTATAATAGTCCAAAAGATGATCAAAAAGAAAGGAAGGGAAATTATTATCGGGGCCAACAAGGACCTCCAATTTGGACACTTAATCATGTGTGGCTTAGGAGGGATTTATGTGAATTTTCTTGAAGATGTCGCTTTTCGGTTAAATCCCATCACACGCAATGAAGCACTGGAAATGTTATCGGAAACCAAGGCTTATAAACTGCTAAAAGGGGTACGGGGTGAACCCCCGAGTGATATTAACAGCTTGATTGAAACTATCCTTAGAATAAGTCAATTGTTAAAGGATTTCCCTATTATAAATGAATTGGATATAAACCCTATTCTTGTGAATAATGAAAATGAAGGGGTATCAATTCTAGATATGAAAATAACATTAAAAAGAGAGGAGATTTGAAATGAAAAGTATATATATCGTGTCTTATTCCCCATTCTCGGGTAAAACGGCATTCGCCCTTGGACTCGCTCAATGCCTCAAAGATGAGGGAATAGATGTTGGCTATTTTAAACCAATTAGTGTAGGAACTGAAATCAGACCTGGGAAGTTTCTTGACCGAGATGTCATCCTTATGAAAAAAGTTCTCGGACTTAGAGAAACGATTGATGAGATTTCACCACCTATCGAGATGCGAATTGGGACCTATGAATTTGGTAAAAAAGTTTTAGAAGAGGGAAATTTTTTCCTGAATAGAATTAAAACGGCTTATGAAAAAATAAAAGATAAGCATGAATTCTTCATCATTGAAGGACGACATCAAATTCAATCTCTATTTACTTTCAAGTTAGATTCTATAACACTATCAAAAGTCCTTGATTCTAAGATTTTGCTGTTGTCGCGAGGTATAATAGACGAAATTACCCTTCAGAAGACGTTGATTGAAGGAATGGATGCGAAATTATTAGGCACAGTATTCAATAATATTAACCAGCTCATGATAAACAAAATTGAGGGCGAGCTTATTCCCATACTAAAACGATTAAATATCAAATTCTATGGATTTATCCCTGAAAGGACGGAGTTGAATTCTCCCTCTGTAGAAGAATATCAACGAGCTCTTGGTGGGCAAATCCTTGTCGGAAAGGAGCATCTGAATAAACTTGTTGATTCAGCTCATATAGGTGCCATGAGAACTGATAGCGCTTTAAAGTTTCTAAAACGACACTTTAATTATGCACTTATTACAGGTGGTGATCGTTCGGATTTAATTTACAAAGCACTTGAAACGGATATGTCTCTTCTTATTCTCACGGGAAATCTTTATCCTGATGTAAAGATTTTGATTAAGGCGGAAGAGAAAAAAGTTCCCGTTCTTCTTACCAACCACGAAACATCTGTTACCTATAGGATCTGTTCGACTGTAACTGCCGGGCTTACAGCGCACCAAACTGATAAAATAGCACTCATTAAAGCAAGTATTAAGGATAACATCAATTGGAAACAAATACATGATGATTCGTAAGAAATTAGATAATTACTAGTATGATTAATGTTTTTGAGATTAGGAAAATGAAAGCACATTTAGATTGCATTCCCTGCTTTCAGAGACAGGCACTTCAGGCAGTCCGATTTGTTACAGACGATATAAATGTACAAGAGCGTGTATTAAGAAAAATTATTACGGCATTGTACGATACCGATTGGAGCCAAACACCGCCACAAATAGCACGGGTTGTTCACAGGATTGTCAAAGAAGAAACGAATGAATATGATCCATATTCAAAAGTTAAGAAGGAGTATAATGACAAAGCGCTTGCTTTATATCCGTCCATGAAAGATTTAGTGGCAAAATCAAAAAACCCTCTACAGACTGCGACTCGAATTGCCATTGCAGGGAATATCATCGATTTTGGAGCGATGGATAGCTTTGATTTAAAAAAGACGATTGATACGGTTTTAAGTAAGCCTTTAGCAATTAATGATTTTTCAAAACTACGCGAGATGCTCTCTAAATCACGGGGTCTCACGTATCTTGGTGATAATACAGGTGAAATCGTCTTTGATAAGCTCCTAATTGAAACAATTTTAGAGCATTATGACATTAAAAAAATTCAATTTGCTGTAAAGGGAGCACCCATCATTAACGATTCTACCATTGAAGATGCGGAATATGTGAATCTAACCTCTATCCCCAATATTGAATTCATAAAAATAGGAATTGGAATACCAGATACCGGATTGGAAAGATGGGATAAAAAGTTTTTGGAGATTATAGAAAAAAGTGATGTTATTATTAGCAAAGGGCAAGGAAATTACGAAGCATTAAGTGAAGAGCCAAAAATTTTCTTCCTATTAATAGCAAAATGTCCCGTAGTTGCCAGAGATCTCGAAGTAAATGTTGGCGAGGTTATTTTAAAAGGATAAATTGTTGATACTTATGAATTATGTCTATGGGCCCGTGCCTTCTCGACGGTTAGGGCGATCTTTGGGCGTAGACACGATCCCTCCTAAAACCTGTAATTTCTCCTGCGTGTATTGTCAATTAGGGCGAACCACGACGTTTATCAACACGCGGCGCGACTTTTTTCCAAAACAAGACATATTACAAGAGATAAAGCAACGAATCAGGCTTGTTGGAATAGAAAATATAGATTATGTGACCTTTGTAGGAGAGGGAGAACCAACCCTCTGTAAGAGTTTGGGTTGGCTTATAGAACGTGTGAAAGCGGAGTTTCCAACACCTGTAGCTGTAATTACAAATGGAGCACTCCTTTACGAAGAGGAAGTAAGGGAAGAGCTGTGTGACGCAGATGTAGTTTTGCCTACGCTGGATGCCGGATTTAAGGAAACTTTTAGAAGGATAAATCGACCGCATCCATCTATTAACTTTCAAAATATGATTGAGGGCATGATTCAATTCAGAAAAATATGTTCGGGTCAGCTATGGATTGAATACATGGTGGTTCAAGACCTCAACGATTCTGAATCCGAATTACTCCAACTTCGTAAATTTTTTGGGGAAATCAAACCTGATAGAATATATGTGAATGTTCCGATAAGACCTCCCACGGAAGATTGGGTCAAAATACCTTCTCAAGAGAGGCTTTCTCGAATTAAAAAAATATTATCAGAAGTATTCGAAATAATCTTACCAGAAATAGGAGAATTTAGGGTTTTATCTGAAGATATTTCATCCTTAAAAAATGAATTAGTTCAAATTATAAAAAGACATCCCATGAGATTAGAGCAGATAGTAGATCTCTTAAAAAAGGAAAATATCGACGAGCCATCTGTAATAATCTCAGAATTGGAGCGTGTAGGGTTGATTAAAGAAGTGAAATATGAAAAGAAGATTTTTTATGTTGTGAGTAAATCTAAAATGAGTCGCTAACTTCATTGCAAATCTAATGCCTAAAAACTTTAAATTGAATAAAATTTATACAATTAATGAGTAATTATCTCGATGAACGATTTACAGGATAAGAGATTAATGAGTAAGTCCCTTGATGAGAAACAAATTCGGAAAATAATAGAAGAAGAACTTGAAAAAAGAAGAGGAAAAGAACCAATAACTAGAGAAGAGTTCCTAAAGATGCTGGAATTGATGAATCAGCGGTTTAAGGAGTCGGATGAGCGGTTTCGCGAACTCATTGATACCATGAATCAGCGGTTTGATGAATCAGATAAGCGGTTTCGCGAACTCATTGATACCATGAATCAGCGGTATGATAGAGTAGAGAATGGGCACCTCCTCCTAAAAGTTGCCATCGATTCGCTAGGACGAAGATCAGGAATCGGGTTGGAAAAAGCAATCCTCAAATTACTCCAAAAAGTTCTTGAAAATCGAGATATCGATGTCAATAAGATTAAATGGATTGAATTATTCGATGAGGAAGGGGAAGTATTTACCAAAAATTACAGGACAGATGTAGATATTCTTATCCGTGATGGCTTACACTTCTTAATGGAAATAAAATATAAAGCAGATAACCGCGATGTTTATCATTTTTTGAAAGTAGCTGAACTCTACTCAAGAAAACATCGGAAACCCAATAAATTACTCTTACTGACCCTGGAAATCGATCCGAAAACCCAAGAATATGCAGAAACCGAAAATATTGAGGTTATTACGGGCGAGTTTTGAAAAGGAGAAAAGAAAAAAAGTCTTACATTTTATGAATTACTTCAGCTTCCACAATTTTTTGCGCTTCAAGCTCGCAAATTTTCTTATGGATTTCTTTGATCGCCTGGGGATAGGTTTGTATATATGGAGTTAAGGAAGTATATTGTTCCTCTTTTGTCATCACTGTGGGCAGTCCGCGACCTACATACATACTCTGTTTAGTCTGTTGTAATTGTCGGCGGAAATTTTGCAACCAATCAATCTTTTCATCGACAGTGTCCATTTTTGCTAATACTTTCTCAATTTGAGCAATTTCGAAACCGGGCTTGCGTTTATGGCATTTTCCGCCTTTCAAAAATCGTAGCGCTCGGTTTTGATGTAAAGTTCTTGAATGAAATTTATTAAAAGAATCAACCAAAGCTTGTTCTAGCCGAGCCTTAAGTTCTTTCTCGGCATCTAGCTCATTCTCTTCACAGATATCCTTGAATAATTCAAGGTACTTCTTCTTAATCTCAACATTAACCGATTCTAAATCCAATTCCTGTTCCAAACTCACTTTTTCCGAGGCCATTTTTACTTCACTTCTAACCTTTTATCTACTGTTCTATTATTCACGAAAGAATATATAATTTCTGTAGCCAGATGATGATAGCCGATATAAGCACCTAGGATCTCTAGCAATTCTAGAGAAAATCTAAAAAAAATCTAGAGATCCTATAAATAATTCAATACCTACTTATTTTGAGATTAATAGATGGATGTAATTAGATGGAAATAAGGAAAGTCCAAATCAGTGGAGGCGGCAGCTTCTTCATAACGCTCCCTATCAAATGGATTAAAGAATACAATATCGAGAAGGGAGAGGATTTAGTTATTTCTCAAGGGGAGGATGGTGGATTAAAATTAAATTTGCTGAAGATACAGAAGAAATATTATGGTCTATTTGTGATACAGATAGAAGATTATCCTGAGGCACATTCCCTAGAACGGTGCATTAATAGTTGCTACATACAAGGAGCAGATGTGATTGAGATTGCATCGAAAAGCACTATTTCCATTAAGAAGAAGAATTTGTTAAAGAATACTACTGTGAACCTTATCGGAACAGAAGTGTCCGAAGAGCTTTCGAATAAAATCACTATTAGAATTCTAGTAGATCCCATCAAATTTCCCCTTTATAACTTAATCAAGCGAATTTACAAGCTCGTCTCTTCCATGCACTTAGATGCCATGCAAGCTTTCAAGGATAGTGATGATGATATGCTAGCAAAGGATGTTATTAACCGGGAGAAGGATGTTGATAAGCTATTTTTCCTCATCCTGCGACAACTCAATTTGACGCTAACAAATCGACTCGATATTGAAGACATTTGCATCAGTGAGATGAAGATCGACTGCGTATTAGGAATAGTACTTGCACGAGACTTGAGTAGAATGGCGCATTACGGGGTAGAAATCGCAAAACAAGCTGAAAAACTTCAAAAGAAAGAAATCAACCCGGAACTCAAAGAGCATTTGATTCAGATGTCCAGTGCCTGCATTAAAATGCAGCAAAATGCCATTCTAGCATTTTTTAAGACTGATTTTATGCGGGCGAATGGAGTGCTAAACAATATTCACGAAATTATTGAATATGATCTCAAAACCGAGAATGAGGTCCTTACGAAAGTAGAGGATGTAGGAACAGCCATCAGCCTAATCACGATTAGCAGGAATTTAAGGAACATTGCTAACAGCGCGGTCGCTGTTTCTCAAGATTTACAGGCGAAGCACCGACCAAAAGAGACGTATCAAAAAGAGTTGGACGAAGAAGAGGAAGATCTGCTCTCTATGCTAATGGAGAATATCTAGCATAGAATTTCCAAATACCCCTCTTTCAGGTTATAAGTCGCTTCATTCTGAATGGAGTACGGGGATTGAACCTATGGAGCATGTAATCGAGTTACAACACATTCGGCTAGGAATGTATAACCAGGAGTTGCGAGAGCTGGATCGTTACTTCAAACTGAAAGCGGAACGCACCAGAAAGCGAGAAGATGCAGGAGATAAATAGACCGTTGGTTTAAATAGAGGTGGGGGTTTTTTAAGGATATAATCCGCGAAATCGAATGGCTTCAGCAATTCGTCCAACAGCGATCAAGTATGCGGCAGTCCGTAAAGATAGATTTTTTTCCTGTGCGAGATTGTAGACTTGATGAAACGCTTTGGTGATATGGCTCTCAAGTTCGGAATTAACTCGATCTAATTACCAGAAATAGGAATGTAAATCCTGTACCCATTCAAAATAGCTAACAATGACACCCCCAGAATTCGCTAAAATATCTGGTACAACGGTAATTCCTTTTTTATTGAGAATTATATCAGCTTCGGGAGTTGTTGGACCATTTGCGCCTTCTACAATGAGTTTTGCTTGTACATTTTTGGAATTAGTTTTATGAATTTGATTTTCGACAGCAGCGGGTATTAATATATCACATTCAAGTGAAAGTAAATCTTCATTCGTAATTGGTTTCATGTTTTGAAAATTAACCACGGATCTGGTTTTTCGTTCATGTTTTTTTAGAAGAAATGGATCAATTCCATTCTTACTATAAACACCACCCATAGAATCACTTACCCCAATTAACTTACACTTCATTTCTTTTACGAGAATTTCACCAACGCCTGAACCAACGTTTCCATATCCCTGAATGGCGATGGTGGTTTTGGGCCCTAGTGGAAAACCAATTTTCTTGCATATTTCGCGTGTAACATATGCTAATCCACGTCCTGTGGCAAACTCCCGTCCATGTGATCCACCGATCGAAATGGGTTTTCCAGTTACGACTCCCAGAGTAGTTTCCCCAACACCCATTGAATAGGAATCCATAATCCATGCCATGACTTGTTTATCGGTGTTAACATCCGGTGCGGGAACATCCTTTTTTGGTCCCAGTATTTTGATAATTGCATATGTATATCTACGTGTTAAACGCTCCAATTCACCCTTCGATAATTTCTTTGGGTCACATTTAATTCCCCCTTTTGCGCCCCCGTATGGTAAGCCTGCAACAGCACATTTCCAAGTCATCCACATACTTAATGCTTTAATCTCATCAAGGGTTACATCAGGGGAATAGCGGATCCCTCCCTTAGTGGGACCAAGTGCGGAATTATGTTGAGCACGAAACCCCTCAAACACCTTAACAGATCCATCATCCATTTTTACTGGAAGGGAAACAATCGATATATGCATACAATGTTTTAAGATTTCGTGAATCCAAGTTTCCAAATTTAGCTGCTTGGCAGCGATTTCAAGCTGTTTTAAAGCATTTACATAGGGATTTTCATCCATTCTTATCACCAAATAATCATTCGGCAAATCACCTATTTAATTTGTGGAGAAAATCTAGCCCTGTGAAAGAGAATAAAGAAAAAAAGAAAATGGATTAATTATTCGATTTTTTTTTAAAAGTGTTAGTATTTCTTTCAATTTTAAAAATTCAACTTGAGATTCCAACAAATTACTGAATTATTTCCAAAAAACCTTCATCCAAATTGTAGGACGCCTCATTTTGTATGAGGTTATCTAACATAACTTGAGAACCAATAGAACCACACTGAAAACAGTTTGAAGAGAAGAAGCCATCTTCGATAAAGTTAGTAATTTTATCGAGAGCTAAAGCTTTATTATATTTTGCAGGAAATAAGTTTGGATTTATTTGAATTGCCTTGTTAAAGCATTCGATTGCCTCTGGTTTTCTTCCAAGGAGCCTAAGAGTTACGCCTTTATTGGACCAAGCACAATCTAAATCTGGATTTAGTTGTAAGACCTTTTCAAAGCAATAAAGTGCCTCCTCGTATTGTTTAAATTTCCCTAAGATTAACCCTTTATTATTCCAGGCTCTTTCATATTCAGGATTCATTTCAAGAACTTTCTCAAAGCAGTGTAATGCATGATCGTATTCGACCATCTTAATCAGGAGCATTCCTTTTTTATGCCATGCTTCAAGAAATTGGGGTTTTATTTGAAGGACTTTATCAATCAACTGATTGACAATATCAAAATCACACTTAATGCGAAAGAAATCGCTAACGGTGAGCATATCCTCGAGATTACTTAGATTCACATGTTCTAAAACGGTTTCTATATTTCCATCTTTTATTAAATCTATGACATCAAAGAGATCCAATTGCTCTTCATTATCCATTGCAATAAGTGGTGTGTAGTCATCAAAACCCAAATGAGTTCCGTATTCATTGTTATTTTGCATTTTTTACACCTAAAAAAAA
>JAEOSY010000280.1 GCA_016840125.1 Candidatus Helarchaeota archaeon
CATATTTTCAATCACCGAAATATCTGGGGTATTATATCAGCTTTTTAAATGTTTTTTTTGACATACTGATAACTTTTAAAAAGGGACTTTTCTACCCACCTTTTCCATGCCTCAGAAGAAGTATAAGGTAATAAAGTGCGAGAAATGCGGGACTTTAACCTATAAAAAATCGACATTCAAAAAGGTAAAGTGCCCAATATGCCATAAGACTCTATCTGAGGAACCTATTAGATTATTTGAGACTACCCGCGAAGCAATCGCTTTTATTAAGGGGCTTAAGATAAAGAATATACCAGAACAAGGTGGATTATTTGAAACTTTTGGATGAACGTATGGGAATTCGACTAAAAACACGAGAATACCCAGTAACATCCACAGGATTAACCCTATTGGATGAAGTTCTGTTGGGTGGATTTCGTAAGGAGTCGATCATCCATTTCTATGGCGATCCTGGATCTGGCAAGACAACTTTCGCAATGCAAATCATGGCCAACATTATGAAACAGGGTTGGCGCGGGCTCTGGGTCGATTGCAATGGGGCATTTAGTCTGGATCGATTCCTCCAAATTATAGGAGATACAGAATCACTCAATTCTCTGATCCACGTTCGCCCGCAATCTTTCCAACATCAAACTCAAGTCATACAACAAATTAAACATCTCTTGGATCGGCTAGGTGTGATAGTAGTTGATCCAATAACCCATTATTATCGCGCCAATTGGTATAGGGAAGGAAGTCAGGGATTCTTTCAGGAGTTGATAAGTTCCCAATTAGCTTCCCTGGCGGGACTTGCACAGCTTCAAAAAATTCCCGTGATTGTGATAAATTACGCTACCCGTAATCAACATGGGCAGAGTGTCCCGCTCACTGCGAGGGGATTCAACCGATTCGAACGCTATCGCTTTGCATTTACAATCCTCGAAGATTACGCAATGAAGGATGGGAGTGAAGATTCACCTCTCCAGCAGGTGGAAATCGAACTTGCGCCTGAAAAATACTCTCAACGCCGTAAGATAATTTTCTCGATTTCGATTAATGGCATAGAGGTAGAAAGGGTGAAGAATTAGTCATGGGTATGATAAAATACGCAGTTTATTTGGGTGTTATCATTGTCATCGCCCTAGTTTTCGAACAGTTCATAACGGGCGTCTATAACCTAACCCTCCAAGGAGTTGCGGGAAATCTTAGCTCATATATCTTTCTCGTGGTTATCTATTTCATATTGTTTATTCTCGGGCGCGCGTTCTTTGACAAGAAGCTCAATTCAAAATCATCTCAATTTATCCTCTGGGGGAGTATGGTTCATATTGGCGCAATGCTAGCTGTATATTTGTATAGCATAAATCCAGCTTTGCTCTTTATCTTCCCAGCAGTCATTGTGATAGGCCTCTGGAGCCGGAACAAAACCCCTGGTGCAAGTAAATTTCACTTTAAGTTTCGTGCGACTCACCCAGAATTCATCGATGAACGCGGGGGCGTCTGTGTGCTGCGTTCAGGGTCTCTTGGATTCGCCCTCATGAAGTTTTTCAGGATCTACTTACCCATTCCTCTTAAAGAACTCCTCTTATATCTATATAATGAGAAGATCGAATGCTGCTTTGAGGTTCAGGGTAATGGAAGTGGTATCACATATTATCTGGCGGTGCTGGGACAAGGGCGCAACTATGATCAAACCTTTAAGGAGTTCATGGATCGCAATAATCGGTTACGTCAGTTTCTAAGGAAGGAAGCAGTCCATTTCGAGGATATTAGCGATGTAATCTCAGCCCAACACACGTTCTATCTTCCCTTTTTCCCTAATACTCCGTTCAAAGTTGACACACACGGAACCCCTCAAGAATTCCCAGCTATTTCAAATGCTAATGGTGAAATTATTCTTCAACAGGAATTTGATGAGCAGGTATTTTCGGTATTTTCCATGAAACCACACTTTGCCCCAGGCACCCTTTATCAATTCTTGGGTAATTTGAATGAGAATTACTTTCTTCAGATTCATTTACACCCTTTAAGTGATATTGATGTGACACTCCGTGCGGAGGAATTGAATCAGAGATATCGCGATTCCATTAAACGCCTTTCTGCTGGATTGGAAGATAACGCTGAATTTCAAGCTGCCTCTTACCTTTTTAACCAAGTTGGTCAGAGCTCTAAGGACAGTATTGAACCTCTACTTGACAAAGAAGAGCTGGACCATCTTGATTATATTAAAAAGGAAATAGAGAACGTCAAATTCGGTCGAAAAATTGGATTATGGGATGTAGAATTCTCTTTTCTCGGAAGCATCGTCTTAGCCCAAACTCTCAATGTGAAGTTTGGCGGTACGAATCAGCGCATTTCCCCCCATGCCATTAGTGCATTAACTGCACGAACCTCACTCGGGCAAAGCCAAATTTTAGACAGTAAGATACTTCATAGATTGTTACCAAATACATATCAAGAATAAAACAAAAAAATGTCCTTATCCAATTTGCGCTCTTTCATCGAAGGAGCATGGGATAAGCTGATAATTCTTCTATTTTTTAATTTAAAAATATCCAATTTGGTACGGTAGGGAAGGGGTAGACCCTTCATTTAAAAAAATAGGATCGTAGATTATTTTCGATAATTCCCTAGTTGCATCATAAATCGGCGCAACTCATTCACATACATATTTTCGGTCCGAAGTCGGAAAGTCCTGATTGATCCATATTGCTTTTGGATCAAAACACCAAAGCGGCAGAGTAGTATTGAAAGGTATTGGGCAACTTTAGGTGGAAGAACGGCTAATACTTCAATTTCCGTGAGCGTCACATCTGGATGGGCTTTAATAGTGAGCAATTCGAGAATTTTAAATCTTGCTTTAGAATCAAGTGCCTCTGCGATGTCATAATTCTCTCGCTTCAAACCTGTTTTTTCACTAAAAATAGCAGTAAATAATCCAACTAGATTGCTTTCCAAGAAATCTTGGAGTTCTGGACGATTTTCAAGGAAGATATTGTCCTTTGATTCTATCACATTCATTCGAACTATACACATCCATTATTCTTTATCATGCAAAAAAGAAAGGGTGCAATATCCCGCTTAGAAGATAGGAATACCTTCAAACCCAAGATGAAGATCACTCCAAATATTTAAATTGAGTTGGACTAAGACGATGAGGGTCATTGTAACAGCGAGTATTGCGATCACGAAAGAGAAAAACGCGAACTCATTTGTAGTTCTTATTTCCATGCTTACCATGTCCTTTCTTATCTTGAACATGGCTGGTGAAATAATCCCTTTTTAAAAGTTGTGACTAGAGCTCAGTTAGTTATTAAGTTATTTTTTACTAATTTCCTCAGGTTGATTATTCGTCTCTTGGATTTGGGGAGGTATAAGCTTATCTAAAGCAGAAATGGTAAAATCTAGAACTGCTCGAACTTGATCAAGGTCAGCAATAATGTGGAAGCAATGGATCATCCATCGTAATGCTTCCATGAATTCTTCCATGTCACCAGGGTTGATTTGATACTCATTTGCTATCTTCTCCGTATGATAGGTGAAATCTCCATATGGGTCCTCAAATAATCGCTCGAGAATTTGGCGCATCTGTGCCTTCGCCCGGAATTTCCGCTCCATCCTGTAGGCATACATTAGATCATTATAGAATTGTTCCTTGGATTCGATTCGGGGGAGACGGCGGCGGATCCAAACGGCCGTCTGCGGTCGTAGATACAAAAGATAGGTTCGAATGCCGAATTGCGTGCTCAGTAACCACCGATTCCGTATTTTAACCATTTTGAATTTCAGCAATTTATCGATCAGTCGTTCTTCGTGAACTGCCGCAAGAATCATGTCCTTGGTGTATTCAGGATGCTTCTTGAACGATATCTGGGCGAGTTTCACTAGGTGGCGACATAGTTTCGCCCGATAGCGGTTTTTGAAGTCAAACATCCCACACCCACAATCCGGATATTCTCTAGAAAATGAGCATTTAATATACATTTTATCCATTACAATCCCCTCCAACTTATACTGATCCATCCGACGGATTGTTACATTAGCCGCAGGAATTGTTCTTGCATCACGAAGTGTTTTGGGATCAGAATGGCGCTTCAGCAGGTTCTCCAGGGAGTAGTGTCCGACTCGAATGAGATGATCGACAGTTGTATCTGGGTCGCTTTCTTTTATAGTTTTATACCAGTACGTATCCATAGTCAATCGCGATAATTCTGCCTCCTTAATTCCCTCCGGTGCTTCAGTGATCCAGACTAAATATTGTTCTAAAAGGTAGTCTTGGTTCGCAAACTGACTCGTCACCGCGCTATATCGTGGAATCAGGCTGTGAGATTGGAAATAAATAACTTCTATCTCAGATTTTTCCCCCTCCCGTGTTGCGAGAATAATCGCGCGCCCCCAGTCATCGAAACCGGGGCGTCCAGCTCGACCGCACATTTGGTGAAGCATATTCGATTCCAATATGAGGTAATTGCGCGTTAGCCCGACATCCTTTATAACGACTACTTTTGCGGGTAAATTAACCCCGGAGCTTAAGGTGGGTGTGCAGGTAATCACTTTAATTAAACTCTTCCTGAATAAATCCTCGATAAATTCTCGCATAACGTGTGAGAGTCCTGCATGGTGAAAGGCAATGCCCTGAGGTATGGAATATAAGAGGTGTTGGTCGAATGACTGTCCGATCTCTTCCCTTTTTTGATATGCCACGGTTCTGAGTTCTCGCCCATTAACTAGATATAATAATTCATTTTCCTTCATATATTTGGAGATTTTTGAACACAACTGTTCAGCTTCAAACCGTGTCGAGGCAAAAATGAGGATGGAACCCTGCTCTTGAAGGGTCTCCTTCACAATTTCCTTTATTTTCTCATCGCGGTTAGGATGTACCATGATTTGATACTCCAGAGGGACTGGTCGGTGGTCAAACTTAATTAATTCGCAATTTAACCAGTCCGCTAACTCCTCTGGATTGCCAATGGTTGCTGAAAGGTAGATGGATTGGATCTGCGGGAAATAGGTTTTCAGGCGGGTTAAAAACCCTTCCAACCGTGCCCCCCTGCCAGCGGCACCGATACTGTGGATTTCATCCACTACCACGACTTGTAAATTTGAATACCAGTTTGGACGAGAACGTAAAATAGAATCCGCCCGCTCATAGGTGGTAACTAATAGATCTACCTTATCTAGCTTCTGATCTTCCCCCTCTCGATTAATTAGGGTCATATCCCCCGTACTCATCTCTATCTGAATTCCGAGACCCCCCCAACGTTTCCGAAAGTTCTTGAGTTTCTCATTGGCAAGAGATTTAAGTGGAACTAGATAAAGACACCGTTTCTTTTTAGAAAGAATGGTATTAATGCATGCCAGCTCGCCGATTAATGTCTTTCCCGCACTCGTTGAAGCGCAGATTAGTAGATTCTTCTCCTCAAACAGTCCTGAGATCACGGAAAAATATTGGATCGGCGTCAAATGTTTAATCCCGGAGCGTTCCAAGAGAGGATAAACTTGAGGATTAACGCCATGATTTTCTAACAGACGTCCTAGCTCCGACATACGACTATTACTCGGGGATAGCTCGTTTTGATTCTCATTCATAAAGTCGAACTCTAATCTTAAATTACTTGACGGTTTGCTTGAGACCCTGCTGGTTAATTATTCGACTTTTAAAGATTTTCGTTGCAGATCCACCTCAAAAATACAATTCTTCCTATTCTCAACGCGGTAGACCTACCCAATAAATAGGAAAAGTATGATCGGTTTTCTCCTATTAAATAAACCTATTTTTTGCGGTGTTTAACATACTAACAACTATGTTAACCGATCAATACCGCTATTTTCAGTTATGATTTAGATGAGATTTAACGAAAATCTAATCAAATTTCAATATTTCGTTTTTTGTTTAACATTATAAATTATCGTTTCCCTCATAGGTTCTCATTAAATCTTCAACTAACCCTAATGGATCGCTACTGGATCGTGAAAAATACCTTAAAACAAGCGAGAAATAGTATTTTTTTGCCGTTATTTTTTCCTGGCGCAAAAAAAAGAAATGAAGTGTTGTTAAATCCCTTTGCCGGGTTTCTTTGGAGCGGGTGATGTTGATTTTGGGGGCGGGGTTGCCATAGGACGGGGTCGCATTAGGATGGCATGCACCACGAGCGCCGCAGCGAGTGCAATCCCAACGATAAGAATAGAAATTTCCAATAAAGGAACTTCTTGATCAAGAGGGCTTGGCATGCTAGTGGGATTTAATGGATCAGTACCCGCAAGGATCTCTTCCCAATCGGAATATCCATCATTATCCGTATCGTAATCGTGTGGATCCGTGTTGTACGTATATTCCTGAACGGTGGTGAATCCATCACCATCGAGATCTAACGAAGCATCTAGCGGGTTGAGCGGATATAAATCATGACTGACTTCCCAAGCATCAGGGATCAAGTCATCGTCTGAATCTGGATCTAAAGGATCGGTGTCGTGCAGGTTAATTTCTAAGCCGTCTGTCAGTCCATCGCCATCCGTATCCGGATTGGTGGCGTTTGTGAGATAGATAAGAATTTCGGCACCATCGTTGAGCCCGTCGCCATCGGTGTCGGGATTATTTGGGTTCGTACCATTGAGATATTCACCGAGGTTCGTGAGTCCATCCAAGTCAAAATCGTCAGATGGGTTTCCTGAAAGCGTAACATTATCAATGTAAAGGTCAGAAGGCGTAGACCAAATTGAAACAAAGTTAAACCAACAAACAGCACCCCCTGAAGGTAGCTCAGAACCACTCATATTAATTCTCAACACAGTATTAACATACACTTCGAGACCAATAGTAATATCAAAGACCACTTTAAGATCATACCACGTGCTATCACTCATAAAATAACCCGTATCTTGAAAGCCCCCATCCAAATAACGAAGATGGCCACCGGTATCTGAAAAAATATGCCAGATCGTTGCCCCAGTACTATTTTTTATAAACAAACGAGAATATTCGTCTGTAAACCTTAACCTATACTCTAAAACGCCCCTTGTGAGCGAATGGTTAGGGTAATAATTCACACTCGCTAGAGTCTCACCATTAACATCATCAGCCATTAAAACCTTATTCCCCCCAAAATCAACAACAGTGCAAGAAGCTACCCCTACTGAAATATCAACCCATCCACTTGGCAGATTTCCCAAAGGGGTACTAGTAAAGGTCTCATTCATAAGTACAATAGACGTTCCCGTCGTATGAATTCCAGTATTTCCCTTAACGTCAGATATTGTATCATATGATTTAAATTTACTTGATGAAAATATTCCGAGACCTATTCCCAAAGTTCCAATAAGCAATCCCAAAATAGCTATTGCTAGTAAATCTTTTTCCCTCATAAGTTTCCACCTTCATAATTTGGATCGTTTAATCATCTGCTGGATTGAACTTTTTCGCTGATTAATACAATGCAGATTTTATATGTTCAATAAAGTGCAAATTTATTATTTAAAATATATGCTATAGTAGGCCTTATGCAGTAGATGGGATTAATTATTTAATACTACAAAAAGTTGGAGGTAGGAAATTTTCATTCACAACTTTTATTTTTTACCAAACTTGCCATTTTCCCAAGTGTAACTCGAACTTGAACTCCGCTTCGGTTTGCTTTGCGAACTTGATCTTGCGGAAAACACTCCCGGGCTTATTCCCTCTCAAATAAATATTAATTTTTACATTTCAAGAGAATAAGCGAGGGATCAATATCTTTTTAAATGGCTATTTTCACCAGAAGAAGTTCAAGGAAACAACCTAGATAGAAGTAGGTAAAAGAAATCCAGCATGGATGAAAATGTTATGGTTTGGTTAATCATCTTACTTGTCCTAGCACTCGCAGTAGTGGTGGGATACCGCTATTACCAGTATCCCACACTCTCCAAAGTAGCTAAAGCGCAGAAGAAATATTACCTTGAACGGCTTCAGTTCAGTAAAGAACTGCTTTACCAAATACCTCCTAATAAATTACTGATACTACGACAAATCCTTAGAAAAACCTATTTTCAGGCAGGGAAAGACTGTTTCTATGGACCGGGGATCATAATTTATCTCAAATCACAGGGAGCTCAGTTATCCATTTACCTCTTTAGCTCAAGTGAGGATGAATTAACGCGGTATTCTTGGAAAATTATGAAACTCAAGGCACAACTTGGAGGGAGGAATAATGGGTCTGCCAATGGATAATATTTTCTTCCGATTTCTCCTGCAATGCTGGCCGATATTACTCGCAGCGATCGCTTCGGTGCTCCTAGTGTACTCCTGGAAACGCCCGAAATTAACCGCAGAGAAACTCCAGAAGGGGCTCATTCGTCAGAGTGTCGTTAATTACATCAGTGAAACCGAGGTCCTAACGGGGAATGATGATAATCAAGAATGGTTGGAAGCTCGAAAGAACGTTGAGCGCCATTTTACGAAACATTCCACTTCTAAATCCCATTTAATACCACAAATTCGGTATCGGGATCATATCTCTCTTTCGCTGGCCTGGATCATCTTTTGGGGTAGCGCATTTATATTCGTGACCATCCGCATGATTTTCAATCCCGTGTATTATGGCGCCGAGGCTATCTTTCTCGGCTATTTTGCCTACTACATTGTTATAGGCTTGATCAGCTTTTTTAGGAAGTAAGATGTTTATGTTTTCACAAAAACAGAAAAACGATGAATATACACAGCAGGAAAAGGAATATCGATTTGCACGCTGGTTCTGGAATCAAGCGGATACCGCCAATTGGAATGCGACGAAACTTTTTCTCACGTTTATCATTACACTTTTTATCAGTCTCGTTGCATACTTTGCTATTAATTCAATTATTACCGCTCCCCTGAACAGCTTCATCCTAGTTGGATTGCTTTTTACTGTATTACTGCTAATAAATGGGAATATTCGGGAGCGACTCAACCGATTTCTCGCGAAACGGCGAAATTATGAGAGTACAGAGCCCATAACCGCCTACGAAAATTTGAACCTCTATTTCCTGGAGAATCATGATGAGATAATGTTTCTCGAAAATGACCGTGATATCACAGCCATTGGACTCTTCAAGCTCAAAGCTATCCCGCTGGTGATAAAAGGGAATTTTGAGCGATTCATTCGATCTCTCTATCAGCAACAAATCCCCGTCTTCTGGCTGTACGTCCAAGCCCCTGTCGAACAGGGTGCGATCCTCTACACCCCAGCTGTTTCCGAGGAGGCACGAGCGTTTTATGAGGAGCAATCCCCCTTCGAGCTTGAATCACGCATGGAGGCAAGAAATGGGATGTGGAAGGTGCGTCTGATTTTTGGGACCCGCCATACTCTGCCCGCTGGTATTAATATTGAAGCCAAACGTGTTATGCTTTATAATAAATTAAAAGCGGACCTAATCAAGATCCAAACGGCATTCGTTAGCGCCTACCCCCATACCATTTTAGAACTACTCCAAGGGAAAGAACTTGAGAAAGCGATGAGTATTGCTATCACAGGTGGAGGAATTCCAGCTTTTTTTTGAATGGCAGCGAGGGGGTGCATCACTTCCTCCAGCTGCCGTCAATCATCACGAAAAGTATGGAGTATCATTATCCTGCGGAGTTCATTGTACCAACATATATTCCTTTTGATATTGGACCAATTGGTTACACCTTCGAGACTGAGTTTGAGCGTCAAGAAGTTGAAGTAGGATTACGAGTAGAAGACCTCTTCAATAATATCTTAGTTGTAGGTGGGAATTCCAAGGACCGTTTTGGAACCAATTTCCGCCTAGTCTATGAGACGGCTATGACCGAACGAGCTAACTACTTGGTGATTACAACGAATCAACAATGGCGTCGTTTACTTGATTTGATTCCTGAAGCGCGCGTTTTTCGCGTCGTTGAAGATTTAACGATTAATCCTCTCGATGTAGAAGGTGGTGATGTCAATGAACATGCTATCAATATCGCCCAAGCTTTTGCTCAAGTTTTTCATCTCTCACCACTAGGAAAGGAACATCTTCTAGAAATGGTACAGAATTTACTCATAACACCATCTATTTTTCCGGATCTAGAAGCATTACGTGGGACAATTATGAATCTTATGAAGGAGCCCTATCACCCTGCAAAACGGGAATTCAGCACACTTTTCGAATTCTTACAAAATATTCAACACGGCAAGCCAAGCCTCGTTTTTGGGCAAAGTTCCGTTCCTTTTCAAACCTTAATGCAGGGAGTCACCATCATCGAGATCGACCTCAAAATCCAACAACAAATTCATTTTATCATTCACTGTCTTCTCGCTAAACTCCTTACTTATGGCGAAAGCCATCCCGATCAACACTCTATGGTTCTCATTGATATTGCAGATGTGTTAATGCCAATCGATGGCAACGCTTATCGAAGCAGTGACATTGAACGGTATTTACTCGACTGGCTAGCACGCTTCCAACAGGGCAATATTGGGCTGCATCTCGGGTTGCAATTTCCATCCCGGTACCCAAAAGTCGCTATGAACTATTTTCAGACAATTTTATCCCACCGGATTACTCCCTGGGAGGATCTTAAAATAATCAGTAATTTGCTTCAGCTCCTGCCAGACCGTCTGGTCCATTCCCGCGAACGTAAGAATAACTATCAAGAGGAATTTCTTAAAACTCTACCCAGTAACATATTAATCTTAAAACGAAGTGATTTAACAAATGCATTTCCCGTTCAACTCTCCGAGCAGACCATTTTCCGTGATACCCATGTTTGGACATCACAAGAGATCCAAAATCGAATCAACGCTCTCTCCCCTGCCTGGAACCCGCCCGACATAGTGCCAAAGACAGTTTTAGAGATCAATTTTGGGACTGATGCCCATTTAATCCAACTAATACTATTCGCTATTAATGATCATCCTAAAATAAGTAGGCAGGGACTCCTCTCGTTCCTCAATGGTGATACGAGTGTTGATATTGATATGCCGACTCTATATTTCCTCCTAAACCGGCTCGTGAGACTCAACTATATCATCGCAGAGGAGTGGGAAACGCGCGGCCATATCCATGCCTCCTATAAATTAACGGAAAAGGGCGAGACCATCTATAACGCCTATCTTGAAAAACTACGTGTGAGAAGTCAAACTCACTGAGTTTTCTTTTTTAATATTTGCTATTTTTCCGTAGTTTTTACCTGATCTTCAAGAATAGGAATATTTTTGTGAGCTGAAAATCATAAAAAGAGAGAGTGAAAAATGGCTGATAGTAATAAAAATCCTCTACCTGTGGAACTCAAGACACTTGAGCGATTGGAGGAACTCATAGGAAAACCAATCATTCGTTTTTTTGAGGAACGATTTGATATTTCGATTCCATATTATGTCAGTTTTAATATAAATGTCCATGATGAATTTAATCCTATTGAAGGGATACAGCTGGTTGATTGCGAATTAAGGTCTCTACCAGAGTCGATTGGGGAATTGGCTTCACTACGTTTTCTGATCTTGAACCAGACTCCGCTCACGGCACTTCCAGAATCCTTCGGGCATTTAAAAGCGCTGAGAGCATTGGATTTGAGGGTGAATCAACTCACGGCGCTTCCAGAATCGTTCGGGCAGCTACAGGCGCTAAGAACCTTGGACCTGAAGCGGAATCGGCTCAAAGCACTCCCAGAATCGTTCGGGCAGCTGCAAGCGTTGAGAACCTTGGATTTGAGGCGGAATCAGCTCACGACACTCCCGGAATCGTTCGGGCAGCTGCAAGAGCTGAGAACCTTGGATTTAAGACGGAATTGGCTCAAGACGCTTCCGGAATCCTTCGGGCAGTTGCAGGCGCTAACACGATTGGATTTAAGTGGGAATCGGCTCACGACACTCCCAGAATCCATCGGACAGCTGAAATCGCTCACCTTTTTAGATTTATCCTTAAATAAGAATCTCACGGATCTCCCAGATTCTTTTATTAAATTGCGGTCGCTTGAAACTATTTCACTCGACATAAACGCCTTCAAGGATAATCTAAAAGTCCAGGACCTTTTTAAGCGAATGGACGAGATGGGTTACCTTCCATATAATCCCTTTGATATAAGGGAAATAAATTTTTAGGACGGATTTAGAGAAAACTAACTGGTATGAGCAAAACGGAATTTAAAACTCTCTTGAGTCCTGCCTGACTGGAGGATTTTAACCAAATGTGTAACACTTTTTTCTATGTTCTTTTCCTTAAATGCCTTTTATAAATATAGGTCCCCTGCAATCATCCTAAAAAATTACTATGATAGTAGGGTATTAAAGCCTCTATTAAAAAAAGGCGAAAAAAAATTCACTCCTTGAGTTCATTCGCTCTCTCTCGGAGCAATCGGCTAAGGTTACTAAGTTCGCGTGGAACTGATCGGAACAAAGGTAGAATGAAAATAATGGCGATGAAGAACAATCCTCCTACAATAGCGAACCCGTAGTGGTAAATATCGCCGAATGCAGAGAATAAAATCCCCATAATAAAAATACCAATTCCGCGTCCCATGGTTTGAGCTAAATTACTTAATGAGAAGATTGTTGTCCGCATTTCGGGGGGATTAATCTCACCAAGAATCGTAAATGAAATGGAAAAGAGCCCTGAAAGAAGAAACCACCCTACAATAATCAGAAGCGCAAAGATTCCTATAAGAAGTCCATCTGTAACTGGGAAAACTAGTAAAAACGCAATGATGAGGAATGCTGGTCCCACTAAGAGTCCCTCCAGCAATACTTGTACTTTCCCCTTTGGTTGATTTGAGGATTTTTTATCTGCTCGTCTAGTCCAGAAGATGGCTCCAACCGCCTGAAAGCTGAAGGTAGCGAGTAAGAACAGGGTAGCTAGTGCTGAACTAAATCCATGGTCATTCACCATCATTCGGATGAAGTAATAGCTCACACTCCCCGTGGCGGTATAAAGGATGATAGTAAAGAGAATTAAGAGTAGATTTGCTCGCTTCTTCAACATTTCCCAAAGACCTGAACGACTTATATGAAAGTCATACACTGCGCCACGTGCCATGGCATCCGTCAGTTCCCGTTCTTGCACACCACGTTTGGGTTCCTTAATATCCATCGCGAATCCTGCCAGCACTAATCCAAGGGAGGCAACAATTACAAAGGGAACATTCCAGGGAACAGCTGAGACCAGGATACCTGAGAGTATAAAACCCACCCCTACACCGATCATGCTTGCTACATCCAACAATCCAAACTTGATTGCACGTTGGTCTGGTGGAGTAAGGTCCATCGCCATAGAAAATGCGAGGGGGGTAATGGCTGCATAGCCAACAGCAGCTAACATTTGTGACGCAAAGAGTTGCAAATAATTTCGCGAGAGGCTGCTTAAAAATAGCCCAATTGACCAAAGGATGGTTGCGATTATGAGGAGCATCTTACGGGACGACCCATAATGCTTCGATAAATAATCCTCAACTGCCACCCAAACGAACGTTAAAACGCCACCAACGAGAAGAAACACGGCAGAAATATTTCCAATTTCCGTCTCGCTCGCCAGACCAAAAGAAGTTGCAATATCACCGACTAGCGGTCCCATAAGCACTGTAATGCTCCACGAAAACATAATTAAAAAAAAGAGGACGAGAAAATGAGATCGGGAGGATGGCAATACAGTCACAGCATTAATTTAAGAATGGCATTTGTTTTATCTTTTACTGTTCCGCCGTTCCCTATTATTTCACTTATTTGGGTACGGAATTTTTTCTTTTGATTAGTTTTCCCAAGGTCGCTGTAACACAGGTAGTCGTAAAGCAGAATATTTGGAGCTGTCTTCTGTGGGAATTTCCGCTTGAGGATCAGTTTAAAAATCAATTCTGATGCCATCATCGTGGAAATGATCCACACGAACGCAGGGAAACTTCTGCGTGGAGCTCCATCCA
>JAEOSY010000281.1 GCA_016840125.1 Candidatus Helarchaeota archaeon
CTCCCAGACCCCTCATTGATTTTGGATGCTAAATTTCCTCAGAACAAGGTTTTTGATGCCATTTACGCAAACCTCCCTCAACTTGGGATGACACTGACGAAGGGGCAGGTCTCCCGCGTGTATATCGGGAATATCTTACGGTGGATGCGAAACCTCGTGAAGCGGGGAGTCCGAACCAAGTACGGGCAGATTGTAACAAACCTCTTTAATTCCCAATCCCCTCCCCCGCACCTTGCGTATGAGCTGGCGCGCTGGCTCGCCCGCGTCATGCCCAAGTTCCTTAAGCCATACTTAAACATCCTCTCCCGACGATTAACGGAGCAGGTGAAACGCGCCCTCAAGCAAAAACCCGCCAAGCGCATCATCCCCAAGACCAAGCAGAGGGCGACAATCCGCCGTATTCTTAAGAGGAATAATTTGAAGCTAAAAAAGCTCAATCTCGCAAGCTGGGGGAAGGCGCGGGCGAAGTGGCGGGAGGAAACCAAAACAATTCTTTTGAGCAAGTTTAGGGAAATTGATGTTACTAAGCTCGCCACCCGCGCCGTACAGGATGGGCAGGCAGGGTTGACTCCCGAACGGGTGCTGAATCTCTTGTTCCGCTTCCGCCCGCGCAGGCGCAAGGCGGGGACAGGCAACCTAGCAGGGTTCAAAAACTACCTCGTGCAACGTGCAGTTACTGAGCTGGAGTACCGCCGAATTTACCTCTTGAGACCGCACCTCGCCCCGACGGTGCACAAGATTTTAACGGGGATACTTGCAAAACCGCGTGTGTGGTTGAAGCTGCCGCACTTCCAGAAGCAGAGTATCCCGTTTGGGCAGGACGATAGGCGGACCTATCACGATGAGCAATTGACCGACCTTTACATCCTTGCGAGCCACAAGCAAGGTGTCCCCCTTGAGACGATCATCCATAATTTATTGAGAAAGCGACTCAAGAAGGGGAGTAAAAATTACAGGGAGGAAGTTGAAAAAAAACGTAAATATATCAAAGCACTCATAGAGTATGATAACGAAAATAGTTGGTTCGAACAGGTGAAAAAGCGGCAAGTACCCATCACCCTCCGACTCACTCTAGCATCAAATAAACCTATTCTATACACGTTAGAAACACCGAAACGGTTCATGGACTTGGTTCGGGCGGGTTACATCCCCCAAAGAGCCACGCTCCTGAAGGAAAAGGGCAACAAGCTCATCCTCGCCATCCCCTTTACGAAGGACGTACCCAAGAGTCAGTGCCTCAAGCGGTCTGACCTCACTCAGATCCAAGACGCGCTCAATCGAGCCGCGTTAGACTTGGGGTTAAAGACGTGGGCAGTCCTCAGCTTTGGGAGAGGGGATAAGCTGGTGGCGGGTGACTGGGGGGTGGCAGGAGAGGAATTTGCGCGCTTCTTCTTGGATATGAAGCAACTCATTGAGGGGCGTAGTGAATGGCTCAAACCCTTGCAGAGTAAGGCGAACCCCCCCGACTATCAAAACGATATATTCCCCAATTTCAAGCGTCGCCTCGCCAACTTGCGAAAGGCAGCGTATGACTGCCAAAAAGAACGGGACGCGTACCGCAACAAGTACCGGAAAAAGGGGATTGATTACCGCCACAAACAGCACTTCGCTGACTTGAACAAGACCTTAAAAAGTATCTGGCGGAACATGAGCCGCCTCCACGACGAGCTGACGCGGCAAATTGCCACCCGCATCCTCGCCTCCCTCGAAGACCGCCGCACCCACATTCTCCGCGTGGAGGATTTACGGTGGGCGAAGCACGGGAAAAAGAACAAGGTGGGGTACTTCCTCGCTTCAAACCAAATCCATTGGTTCTTCGGGCAGATCCAAGCTCGCATAGCTGAGCTTGCCCCTCGCAAGGGTATCTTCGTGGAATGGGTAAATGCGAAGCATACTTCTAGCCGTTGCTCGGAGTGTGGGCATATCGGCAAGACGAAAGCAGAACGAAAAAAAGCAAGAAAAGGCAAGATATTCAAATGCCCTGAGTGTGGGTTTCAGCTAGACGCTGACCTCAATGCGGCACGAAATATCCGTGTTGCACCATTATCAAACATTCCCCCATCGCTATATGCGTTGCGGGGCGGGAGTCCGTACAACCCGCCAGCAGACGAGAGTGTGTTGGCATAAGTTGGCAATCCTCCGAGGTTGTCCAACTTTGTAATTACGGTCAGCATGAGAATCAATTCGAAATGCGCTATTTAAGCTTCTATCCTTCGAAGAATTAACCATTTCACCATAACTGCAGATTATAAAAAAGGCACTCCATTTTACTTACTTTTCCCCAAATACTGCAAAATTCCGTTTAGATAATCTCTTTTTTACATATATGAATGAAATAATCGCTATACCAACTCCCACTAAAATGTAACTCATTGAATCCCAAATCTGCTGTAAGAAAGTTAATTCGATCTCTAGGTCAAATATCAAATTAGAGGCGGAAATATTTCCCGATCCTAAAAACTGGAGTTCAACTTTTAATGTCGTAGCATAGGAGGGTGTTAAAAAAGAAAAATTAATTGCTCCATTAGCATTAGTAGTGATATTAAAGAAATTATCATTGACAATTACTTGTATTTCATAATTAGGGAGCGGCGTCCCATTGAGCGCGAATAAAACTGCCTGAATTAAAATTTCTTTTCCGGTAGATTCTTGAAACGGTCCAGCGTATTCAAATTTTATGAGCGTAATTTTTCTTGTTAGGGCTGAAAATTGATAAACTGGAGTAGCATTAAATTGAAATTGAAAAGAAATGTAGGCGTCTTGGATTCGGCTCGGAGGTTCCCATTTAAATAAAGCAGTTCCGTCTGACTTTGGTTTCAAAGAAACCACATTCCAATCAGAATTATTGTAATTAGCAACAATATCTATGGATTCATTCGTTTCAACTGGATGAGCAACTAAAACATCCGTGATATTTATATGACACGATATAGTAGTTTGATTCTCATATCGTAGGAAGAAAGCCTCCAGTTCAGTTGGGCGTCTTTTCACCTCTATAGTGTGATTAAATTCTATACTTTTACCGCTTGGGATCGGATGCGCAATAAAATTGACTTCATATTCTCCCGCCATACTAGGGCTATTGAGAGTCGCTAAATATTGATTTCCGTTCTTTGAACAATATCCACTCTCAAAATCAGTACTGAAACTAATATTCGCTATAAATTCACTTTGGATTACGAAAAATACTTTTGAGAAATTAGAATTATCATAATCCACTTTTGTATAAATGCTCTCCGGATTGAGTAAGGTACAATTTATAGACTGGACTTCATCTAACACTTCCAATTGATAAACAAAAACAGTTGGATCGTAATCAGTTGTCGCATCATTTTCCAACCGAATTGTATAGACTCCCACCCCGAGCGCAGAACAATTCACCGTAAAATTTAGGATTCCTTTAGAATCAGTGTATTCTGAAAAATTTAGGGTGTTTTCACCGTTACTAAGGTTAATCTTAACATGTCCATTTGAAAAAGCGTAATTCTCAGTATGTTCGTTATGAATGAAAAAACTTAGATTCAGGAAATCGGTTAAGAAGATTACTGAAGGTGATTTTTCAATAAGAGAGTAATATAATTGAGCTTTTTTTATTTCTGTATCGTTCTCTGTTTGATTAGAGTATATGATGAAATCCATTGGGTCAGACATATTAAAAATTTTTATCTTAATTCGTCCTTTACAGAGATCTGATGCATTAAAGCGATCTGGGGTGATAGAAAAAATCTCCGTCACGTTGTGAAAGTTTACACCATCGATTAAGCTGTTTCTATATTCAAACCAAGCTGGCTTATCGATTCCAATCATCCCATACTCTCTTAGGTACCCTGGACTGCACTGTAGGGAATAAACTGTTGAAACTGTTATGTTCTCTCCTATCTCTACAGAAGTTTTATCGACCGTTAAATTATAGATGTTTACAACTCCATATTCATCCAACGTTTCATAGTAAGCTCTATTTTTATCATATTCTCGGACTCTGGTTGAATTATTATCATTAATCCAAGAAGAATGTGTAATTAACAAAGAATTTAAAAAAATAAAAATGAAGACCACGAGAAAGATGCAAGACGATAATTTCCTATTCAATTACGATCATACCTCTTCTTCAAATTAGTTATGAATAAGGGGCTCAATTAGCGATTTCCAACCATCTTTAATTGTACAGGAGCTCGCACCTGTAATCTCAGCCAAAAGTTTCTGGGTGAAGATGGAACTATATCGCCATTTCTTAGACAGACATTTTTCCATCCCATATACCGCCGAAACCGCTAGGAAATAAGGATTTCGCCCTCCCCTCTCTTCGTCAGGAAGCCGTTCTAGAATTGATTGAGTTTCAACTATCAAAGCTTTTTCAAATTCAAATTCTGATTTTGGAATTTTTTCTTGCAGTCGCTGCTTGATTCTTCCATCTGAAATAATTTGATTGACTACCCCAGGAACGTACTCTTCACTCTTTTTACTGCGAAGATTCACAGGAATCCCGTCAAGCTCACATTTGAGTAATAAAGCTGTTCTAATAATACTGTAACTAGATACACGGTGCCGAAATTTTTTAAACGAAGCTGCAACTTCCTTAACAGTTAAAACCGCCCCACTTTTTGATTCCTTCATAGCTAAAACAATACAAACGGCTAATAAATTCATACTAATATTACTGCGCTTGATTTTCTCTACTTCTTGCAATTTCCTGGAAAATTTTTGATAGAGGTGTGTTGCCCTTGCCGCATCATCACGGGACAATTTGAGATCTGAACTTATTAGGCTAAATTGCGCTAGAACACGAAAGTCTCGTTCCCGCTTTGCAATATGACTTTTTAACTCGTATCTTTTCTTCAATCTCCTAAATAGAAATCGACTTCGAGGAGATAATGGCCGATAGTTACAATCGTGCAAGTATCTTGTGTTGTGGAAGTCTATATAGCTCCCCATTCCATCGACGAGTTCCCCACGTGCTCCAGGAGACATACTATTCACACGGGAGCTCAGGCTAGCGACTCTTTCCGGTGGAAGTTCAATTTTTCTTTCAAATTCATGTCCTAAAACAAGACCACATTTCCAACAGATAAATTCACCCTTAGCAGGATCATATATCTCTTCATGGTCACCTTCTAAACATAACAAATCATGACTTACAGATTCATTCAAGGTACAAACCCCATTTATTTAGCTACAAAGATAGTACCAAGCCCAATCTTAAAGATGTGGCTTCTAAGTCGGGTCTTAATACCCAATTAAATACTCCCAAACGATCCTACTGTACCTTGAAGCGTACTCCAAGTGGGGGATACGGGCGGGGGGTAATTTCCAAGTTGCGCATTTTTGAAAAATTTGAGGGGTTTTTATATGCTCATCAGGTTATGTGGTCAGCATTAAAATTGAGGTATAATTATGAACAAACTCGACCAGTTAAGTGAAAGTAGGCTTCTTTCTTTAGCCATGGTTCTCCAAGGCATTAAAAATGACGTACAAGTGTTTGATACAAATACTGCTGATCCTTGGATCCCCTGGCCTTGGCCATAATTATTTCTAAAAACGTAGGAATCGCCCTCCGTATAAATTTTCCTCTATTTTTTTATATAATCAAAAAAAATCTTAAAAAAAAGTACTGCGGATGTATTTTATTCCAGTCTCGATTCGCCGATAAAGATCTTGTTCATAGAGGTAGGGTTGGATTTTTCGAAATTGGTCCTCATTTTCCCTCAATTTCTCTAGAATCCTCATTTTGCTCTTCCGAATTCTAGTTTTTAGGTCAGAAACCGCGCTTAATATCTCATAAATACTCATGTTAGTTGTTGAATGTGTAATTAAATTGGGATAATAGGCATCTCGATTCACTCTCTCCGAAGAAAATTTCATAAAATCGGTGAAGGTTGAAAACTTTAATGAAAGATCATATTCATCAGGATGTTCGAACGCAAAGGTACCTGGTAGGATGCAAAGCGCAGTTACCCACCGGGGAACCGAACCCAGTTCAATGGATTCTTTTAAGAACTTCTCGTTTGCTTCTAAATCTATTGATCGCTCCATGCCTGTGATCATCCAATACGTTTTCGGTATGATTCCGTTTTTTACGGCAGTTTTTAGAAAATGTGCTGCTTGTAATGTATTATAGGGTCTTCGTAATTTCTGAAGGACATAATCTGACCCACTTTCGATTCCAACATCCATGTTACCTACGCCAGCCTTTGCCATACTTTGCAGTATATTATGGTTTATCTCTTTAGAAGGAACCATAGCCCAATTGAAATAATGAAATGAATCCTGTAAATTCTCCTTCCGTAATACCTCACTTAACTCCAGAATACGTTTCGGATTACAATAGATATAATCCTGGATTGATATTTCCTTGACATAATCTAAAAGGATCCGAATTTGTTGTATAATCCAGTCTGTCGAATGAAAAACGATCTTTTTACGTGACGATAAGCAATAATTACCCTTTGCTCCTACACAATGAATACAATGAAAATTACACGGCCCACGACAGGTATTAATCATGGCGAGATTGTAAGGATTCAATTGATTTGGTTTTAGAAAATTTGGAATGTAAGGGGGAACTTCATCAATGTCCTCAAAAAAGTTACTCCCTTCTCCTTCAATAATTTTTCCCCCTCGCCGAGAGAATGTTCCCGCAACTCCTTCAATGCTTTGCCCTCTCTCAACCTTATTGGCTACAATCCCCATAACTTTTTCCCCCTCGCCCTTTACTACAATATCAATAAAGTTGTAAGATTTCATCAGTTCTTCTGCAAACAGTGTTGCATGAACACCCCCCACTACAATAGGTACATTAGGGTGGATCCTTTTTAGAAACCTCGCTAATTCCAACGCGCCCCTACTTAAGTGAAGCCAATTAAGCTCAATCCCAATTATTATTGGCTGATATGTCTTAAATATCCCTTCAAGGTGCTTATTATTCAGCCCCAATTTGTAGGCTAATGGAATGTTCCAGCACTCTACATTATAACCGAGGTTTTTCAAATATGACCCTATATGCAATAACCCATATCCACATAACAATGGTGAAATACTTGACGAGTATAACGCATTTGCTCTTAGTATCGTAGGGGGGTGAAAAAGTAGGAGTTCTGGTTTCATTTTTTAGGTTCACCTCTTTCTATTAATTAAGACGTTAGTTAACCCCAAAATCCATCTAGGCGATCTCCAACAGCGGCACTTCGACCGCCCTTAATACAATGTGCGAAATCAACCCCATATTCTGCCTGAACAAATTGAAGCAGTCTTTCATAGTCTACTTCTTGATAATCGATGGTTTCAAGTAAAGTCTTCCCTGAAATCTGGATTTTAAAGGAAGCATTGATGAGGAGGTCAATACGATTCAAGATGGATAGGGCTCTCTCTCCTGCATGGGCAAACGCTTTTATTTCACTATCAAAAATGTTAGATTGGATCTGTTCAGCTTCGGTATCAAACTCCATGATTGACTCCATTACTCCTTTTGAAGGATCTACCTTAATTCGCTTCTTTATAACACGTTTCATCTTTTCAACAGCTACATCCGTATTCTTGATTGCCCGCTCTATTATTTTTTTCTCCAGTTGTAGATCTAGGCCATTTTCTTTCCACCCAGTTAAGGAGATGTCATATTTATCCAAATCTTGATTAATAATTAAGAATTTCAGTGTGATATTGCTCATATTTGATATTATATCAACTTTTTTTAACTCATCCGTAATATCAAAACCTAGTACCCAGCCCTTTAAATCCTCCAATGTCTGAAAGATGTAAGGAGAATCTGTAGAACATGAACTGAATATTCCCCTTGGAATCGTGAAATTATCATTTTCTTCCTGGCATAAATTCATGTATTCTTCTGGGAGCATAAAGTCAGTGCGAAAGATGTACTGGTGGCGATGCGGAGCAAGTGAAACCAAAGTATCCACTAATTCGTCAACACTCGTTGAGTCGCGTCCTATCAATACTATCGGGATTCTATCCAACACCGCTCTTAGAATTAAAGCAAACTTTCCGGCTCCTATTTGGTCAATTATTTTTTTTAAAGAAGACATATCTTCCATTTTCTAATCTAACTCCATTTAGAGATGGTTCCTATCTTAAATCTCTCATTTATACCTCAAACCCGCTGTTTATATTACGTTCAATAAACTCTATATAAACCTCGCAAACATACGCATTGTAAGCAATAAATCCTAAATTTTGGGAGAAAATATAGAAATCTAGCATTTAATTTAGCTTCCTTTTCTGTAACTTTCAAAAAGTTGTAAAACTGCCTGCCCTCGCATTTTTTGGGAATCAATATAGTAAATTTTTATCCGTCCAAATTGTTTAAATCGGACGATCTCAGCTCTGACAAGAAACTTGAGATGTTCTCGCGCACAATTTTGAGATATTTGAGCTCTTTCAGCAATTTTAGGAACATGGAATTCAGCCCCTGATGCAAGAGCACTCAAAATTTTAAAACGATTTCCACAAAGAATCTCCTCTACTGCATTTCCTTTCTTGGGATTATCCGTCATTTTTCATCACCATTGACCTGTCTAATTATTTTATCGCCCCACTCCATCAATTCCCCTTCTAGAATCCTGATCGGAATGTTTAATCTAAATACCGAATCCCAGATTAATTCCCCCTCAGATTTAGGCGAATCTGTGCTTATAATCTTGTATTCTTCGGTCAAATCCCTCAAATGATTAAGAATTTCAGATTCCGTAAGTGGTTTTTTGTTATATTCCTGACAGATCGATTTATATCGTTCCCAACTTTCACCAATCGTAAAATAAGCTTTCTCATTACTTTTCAATTGGTGCGCAATGACCTTAAGAATCAGTTTCTGATGTATCTGTAGATTCCCCAATGTCGCCCTTTTAACTTTTGGATCTAAACTAATTTTTGCCCCCCTAACAGACTCCGGCGTTATGTGGACCGCTTTTGAGCGGTCCGCAAAATTTGCTGAAGCTATTAACAATTCTAAAGCGTAACGCACATCCCCTGATTCTGCACTGAAGTCCGAGATTAGTTCAATGGACTCCTTCAAAACAGAATTTTCAAAAAAAGCTTCGCTGATACGTTTCTTAAGTATATCCCGAAGTTGAGGGCGCGAATATTTTCTTAGGGGGATTGTTTCACTCATGAAGGAACTTTTTGTGCTGGGATCCAAACTCTCCTTAAAGTTTTCGTCTTTTGCAATCGTAATTAAAGAAAGTTTTCGTTTTAAATTATAGTTATCATCACCTATCCGCGTTAGAGTGTAAATAAATGTAGGATACGCTTTGATTAAGAACTCTGCATCATCCAAACAGAGGAGGATATATACCTCGTCCCGATTAAAAATCTCCTCCGAAAGGAAAACTAGTAGATCTTCTGCAGGAATACCTCGGGTAGGGAAGCTTGAATTAAACTGACGGATAATTCGATTAAGCACCATGATTGGTTTATTATATTTTCGACAGTTGATATGAATGTAATTGAAGTTAATGTTCCTTTTTACAGCCTCATCCTCAATCATCGCTCCAAAAGTTTTCGCAATAGATGTTTTCCCAGTTCCAACGGGACCTGTAATGAGCACTCTTCTACTTACCGCTCCTGGATTTGTAATTAGCGGTTTAAATATCTGCACCAGTTTTTTAATTTCTTCACCTCTATGTGGAAGTTCCAAAGGCGTATAATCTGACGATAAAGTTGTTTCATCCTTAAATACTGTTGGATTTTTCAATGCCTCGTTCACAATTTTTTTAGTTGACATTGTTTAGGGTCCCAATTATCATGATTTTTTAAATTTCTATTCCCTTGGTTTAAGAGTCGAATGATCCCATAAATCGAAGAGATGTTTAAGTGCACGGGCTCTTGGATTTTCAATTTTAAACCGGTAAATTTGAATCCGGCCGAATGTCTTCTTTTCAACAACGTTTGCTTGAACAAGGCATTTTAAATGATTAAAACTAGATTTATGGTTAAGGTGCACTTTTTGAGCGATTGCAGAAATGTTTAATTCACCGATACGAGCAAGTAACTTTAAAATCCTAACACGCCCCTTAGACTTGAATACCTCTTCAAGGATTTCCTTGTCACTTCTCCTAATATGATATAGATCGGTCATTGAAGTCCTTGATGATTTACGAGATTCGTGACTATTAGGATTTTTTCGTGGATAAATCTCTAATCACCTCTCATCCTAAAACTTCGCTTCATGAAAATCATCCCAATCTAGAGTTAATAGCGGGAAAATAAGGTAGAGCTTCTATTTAAAGGGGTAAAGACGGGGACTGAAAAGTGATCAATTTCTAATTAGCGATTTTCGTCGGAACGGGCAAACCCCATTGAAGGAGGCCATTCTAATTCTAGCTGAAAATTTTCGAATTCTAGAATAGAATCCAAAAAGGAGACTTTTTTCAAATACGGATATGTCATCTCTGGTTGGAGATAAGAAACTGGACTACTTTTGTTGGAGATCCAAAAGTCTGCTATTTATTTTAAAATTCCAGTTTGCGGTGCTTTTAAAGCTTTATCGCAGATGTTACTGTAGGAGCTTAACTAATATTTTTGGAGAATTCATGATGCTACAAAACAAGGGCGACAAGTTAGATGCGTTACTGGTTAATTTTGGAATGGCCACGAATGTACGTGCTACTGCCATCGTTTCTCGAGATGGATTCGTGA
>JAEOSY010000282.1 GCA_016840125.1 Candidatus Helarchaeota archaeon
AATTGGGGAGCGTTTGATAATTATATCTTATAAGAAGACAAAGATCAAACAGATAGGGAGAAAAATCGCTCCAGTTGAGTCTACTTCCCTTGTTCTGCTTATTAAATGTTTATTAATTATGAGAATTATCAATTTAAAACGAAATTATTGTTTAGAAACTATTTTATTCCTAATTAAATCAAATGTTTATTCCCAATATGAACAGATTCTAACCCAGCGTCTTTGGCGGCCTGATAACACTCCTCAACTTGATTTCTAGAAGTAATGGGAAGATCAGATAAAAAAAGAGCAGGAAAAAATGCAAGGAGGGAATAGGGGATTGTAGGATCGAGATCAGCAATAAAATCTGCAATTCTTTTTACTTCCGTGTCTGAAATGTAACCAGGGATAAGCAAAGTTGTAGCTGCTAAGACAGGTTCAGACCTTTGGTGATAAAAACGTTGGTAGCACTGTTTGAAATTTTTAAAGGATTGTTTGTTAGATACACCACTGAAAAGATTTCCTAACGCGGGAGTGGCGTATTTTAAATCGAATTTAGCATTCCCTCCACTGAGTAAGGAAAGTTTAACAGCCTCGGCGACTAATTTTGGGTTCCCCGCCCCATTCCATTCCCAACAAATCCGTAAGATTGGTTCTTCGTAATTCTCTTGGCTTTTATTTGCTTTTCTATCTGCGATCGCTTTTCTGGATGCTCGAATTGCCCACGCTAATTGTGGTTCTGGTGAACCTCCAAACCAACAAATACAACTGGTTCTTGATTTTCTGGTTTTTAAGAGAAATTTATCAAAGGTGTACTTCTCAGCAGTGTCTAACTCTTTATGTGAGGGATTTTGACAGCCAAGACAATCAAAATTACAACCATACATAAAAGAAGCCAGATTATAATACCCATATTCCGGTCCTTTAGTGTAAGAAAACTCAGGATAGCCAGAATCTGTCCCAGCAGGACAAAACCAAGTATTACAGCAATTAGTAGGTAAAGGATCATAATAGGTATGAAGAAACGCCTGATTCTTCCCCCCTCTTGATATCAACCGATCGTTCTCATTTGTCCACACTCCACAAAATCCTTTTCCTCCTTTCGGAATTTGACACTGATTTGCACAATAAATACATTGTTTACCTGAATTATCTCTAGGAATTTTCAACGGTAGATTCCAATGTGTTCGAGTTGTGCGTCTTATCTCACGACCGAGCTTTTCTGATTCAAAAGTCCGAGTATGAGCACATTTCGGACAAATTTGAAGTTGTTCGGATATGATCGGTGTGGTGATACCACAGAACTGACAAGAAGGCATCTAGCTTAAACTAGGTATTAAGTAATTAATAACTCTACCTACGATTTGTGAGAGAAATAGCACGAATTTTTCTAAGCTTGAGTCCAAACAAACACGGAGTAGGTATTAAGTTCTTCAAATCCGATCGAATTATACAGATTGGCTGCATTTGTATTCTTGAGGGTCACATCCAGTTCAATAGTCGAAGCATTTGGTTCTTCCTTTAAATAGTGTTGAAGGCTATGCACCAGTAATGCTTTACCTAAACCTCTTCCCTTATAGTGTTGAGCTAAGATGATTTCCGGTATATATCCGATATTACTGGGCAAAGTTGTCACCGAACACATCCCAATATGTTCATCCCCATGTTTCAGAATTCTAGTTTGTGAATTGGTGAATTTCCCAAATGTACTTTTGGTAATTTCTTCCAAAAGCCTTTTACACCCTTCATAACCCTGGTACTGCGAGAAGATATACACATCAGGGTGGTTCAAACAAAAATGTTGTGTTGCTATGAGATCAGCATAAATTCCTAGCATCTCATCCGTCCAGGATCCTAGGTGAAAGCCTGATTCTGAGTCGAAAACACTAGTTACGTCGTCAAGAGAATCTATTTTATCTCGAGGAATACCCATTCTAGCCCGTTTATAATTAGTAAAACCACATGATAAAGCATAAGGCTCAAGTTCGATTGATAATTCTCCAAAGAATCGAATAATTGTATGCCCTTCCTTTAAGGAACCAAATGCCTCATCAAAAAGAGCTTTTTGTAGCTCTAGGGATCGAGTAGCCTTCAACTTTTCAAGCAAGTTGGTATCTAGAATAAAGGAAAATCGGCCCTCACCCTGATGGACAACAGTGAAACCTATTGGTCCTAAATTGTCAGTAGAAGCGACATAAATTCTTAGTTTAGATTCCTCTATCCCTTTTCTTAGCCTTTCTTTTAATGGGTATTCAGATCGATTGAATTTTTCCTTCATATACTGAAAGTAGGCAGC
>JAEOSY010000283.1 GCA_016840125.1 Candidatus Helarchaeota archaeon
CTAGATTATGCAACCAGCCCTCGAGGTGCTTATCATTGTAATGAACCTATGCTCATTTCCTTTAACATGAATCTAAAGCAAGAACTGGGGCTTACTGAAATTATTGACCGCTTTGGATCGGATATGGTACAGGTGGAGGCTGTAAAGAAGATTCAAGATTCAAGTGAAGCACTCTCAGCATGTGGAATTTGCATTTTCGGATCTTGGTTCATCCATGAAGTAACGCCTTGGATCGAAGCGCTCAATGCGGTAACCGGACGAGCATATTCCTTGGATACGTGGATGCAAGCAGGGGAACGGATTTTCAATTTAAAACGTGCCTACAACGTTGAGTGTGGAATTTCAAGAAAAGACGATGCATTTGGAACCAGATTTTTCACACCCTTTGAGAAAGGCGGCTGCAGAGGAAAGTTCCCACCCCTGGAGGAGCTGCTGTCGAAATATTATGAGCTCCGAGGGTGGGATACTGAGGGAAAACCCCCGTCCTGATTTTCTTAGTATGTATATTTAAAACGGATTAGTTAGAGTGCTTCATAGGCTTCTTTAAGTGCATTAACTAAGCGGAGCGAGCGGGAAATATCAAGTAATCCCATGAACATTTTATTCATTGCAAAAGCAAAACTTATCTTCGCATCAAGATCCATTAATGCAATTGACCCACCAAGACCACCCCAAATAAAGGTGCGTGGATTCAAGAGTTCTATTTCCTTGCTTGGAAGGGCAAATCCTAATCCGAAACGTAGAGGAACTCCCAGGACGAGGTCCTTACAATAGCTTTGCTCTTCTAAAGCTTTTTCGATAGTTGATTTCGAAAGCAAATGAATGCCATCAAGTTCACCACCGCAAGCAATTGCAGCTCCTATCCGAGCAATAGAGCGCGCATTACCATGTCCATTCGCAGCAGGAATTTCCGCCCCGCGCCAAGCACGTGTTTTAGTTGCGTGGATTGGTAGATCAGGGTTGATTGCCACTCTGGCACCTATATGGAAACGTTTAAGTAACCAAATAAAAGGCGGGCGGGTAATGATTTTTAAAATTAGTGGTGTTTTTGGGGGAATTAATTCAGCCACCCGCGAGTCATGTTCTTCGGGTAGGCCAATGAAGAAGTCTGCTTTAAGGGGACTTGCAATTTCCTCCCGAAAAAAAGTACCTAGAGTTTTCCCAGTAATCCGCCTAACTAACTCACCTAAAAGGTACCCAAAGGTAATCGCATGGTATCCGCTCTTGGTCCCGGGTTCCCACCATGGTTTCTGAGATGCAAGGAGGGTTACACATCGGTCCCAATCGTAGAGCACTTCATATGGAACTTTTTTATCCCAACCGGGCAGACCTGCAGTATGGCTCAGAAAGTACCGGACTGGTAGCTCTTCTTTCCCATTTTGTGCGAACTCTGGCCAATATTTCGCCACCGGTGCATCGAGATCAAGAAGTCCGCGATCAACCAGCATGAGTACACAGATCGCAGTCATTACTTTAGTGGTGGAATAGACATTGACTATTGTATCTTGCTCCCATGGAATAGTTTTGGCGGCATCGGCGTAACCTGCCCAGAGGTCCACAACAAATTTCCCCTCCAATGTAATAGCCAGCGATGCACCGATATCTAGTCCTGACTCAAAATTCTCTGCAAAAGCCTTTTTCACAATCTCAAATCGTTCATCACAATAACCGTGCACCTCAACTTTATTGGACATAGTGATTCGCCCTCTTTTCAATAATTAGTATTCCTTTCTTTATTTTGTTTTTAAGCTTTTATCTACAACCGAGATTCACAGACCATTAGAAATCCAAATATATCAAATCGAAGATATTATTTTGAGAAAGGTGGTTGTAGAGGAAAGTTTCCACCCCTCGAGGAGTTATTAAAGAAATACTATGAGCTACGAGGGTGGGATCATGAGGGAAAACCCCCTTCCTAATATTAATACGAGGATCTTCAGCTCATTCAATCAATTCTGCAGCTTAATGGCATTAACAATAAAGAAATAATATGTCCTTGCCATAGTAAGTATTATGAAAATTCTCGCTCCAGTAAGTATTATATAAATGCTATTTATCTCAAACTAACTCAGGAATAACAGACGTAGTACCATGATCTTCAGCTTCCTTTATCAATTCCACGGCTTCCTCTAGGGGAATTGGAATAAGGTTCAGAATGGAAACCCGGCTTAATTTACAGAGGGCAGAAGCAGTTTGAGGGAGTGTATTGCAATCTTCAGAGAAAAAGATTTTCCGTTTTCCGAAGGTATTTTTCATTTTCTCACCAACTTCCTCAATGGCACAAAACCCTACAACAAGTCCCTTCTTGTACCCTTCGGCTTTCAATTGGTCGACTAAATCTTCGTCAAATCCTTTGCCCATAACAATGAAAAATCCCCCCTTAAATTTCTCGGGATAATCATAGGCTAGGATCTGTAACAGCGATAGTGTATTGTTTTGACAGCCTTCGCGGCAGACCATTTCCTTGCCTTTAATGATTTTAACATCACTAGGAAATTCCTGGAGTATATCGAAATCATATTTTTCAGTATATTCGTTCAAATCCTTTCCTATTACATTGATTTTCGTTAAATCCCCTTCTCCCAGACCACGTTCATGGGCAATTTTGAGATGTGGGACTTCATCCTTAGATATACCAAAGATTCTCGCACCCACGACATCTACTGCCACAGTATCCCTACCGCCAATCAATATATTAAATGGCTTGACTAAACGGTCCGCCCAGTTTGTGACAGGATAATGCCCGTGAATGGTCCCCTCAATCCCATCAATAATGGTGATATCTGGCTGGATATATTCATAGACATCCACTAATTTTGAATGAAGATTATAATTATGGTCTTTCCGTCGATCGGCGTGCTGTGGGAATCCCCATTGATTTTTTATCCCAAGGGTTACTACCCCCATCGAATGGGTTTTGAGCTTTGGCAGGTTAATGTACGTAATAGAATCCCGATTTTTAATGATTTTCGCAACTGTTTTTGGGATCCTAAAGGTTTTTAAAATATACCCTTTGGTATCATCGGCGATGCTCTTCTTCCCTTTAAAATCGAGGATTTCGGTTTTCTCCTCATCTAAATAGAGGGGGATGGCCCCAGTTCGTTCGCAAACATCACGGTAACCAGTAATTGCGAAAACTACACGTGTATAATTCGATTGGGTTGAATTTTCCATGACATAGACGGTTGCCCCAAGCCCTTTCAAATATTTAATCACTTCTTCCAAGACAGCTGGTGTCGTATAAACATGTTTCTTGTAATCAATCCCATTCACTTTGAGATATACTTCTTTAGAGTCTTTCAATAAGGGAGTATCTGGACTCTCGAGGTGCGCAAACATCTTCTGCACCGCAGCGCGTATCCCTTGTGTCGTATCGGTAATAAATACATCAGTCATTTTTCCATCACCTTCCGTAGATTAGTATACCCTTAATATTTAAGAGAGTAACTCAGTTCTAAATATTAGGGTTTTGGATTCATCAAGCGTCCCATGAAGAGGATGCTTCGAGTTTTTAGATCCCGAATGAAAAATATGAAGGGATGGTCTGCTCGAAAAATGGGGATTGGTGGGATTTGTTTTGGGAGCCCCATTCCTATAAATCCCGTCACAGTAACAGCAGCAGCTTCAGTTCCTTCTTCGTTCACCTCAACAAAGGCTTTGTGCATTATTTTATCAATGTGAAGATCTTCTTTCTTAGTCATATCAGAGAAGTCAGCTTCTTCCATAAACGCATCAGTCATTCCGAGGCTTTTTAACATCTCAACTATACTAATTTGCTCTGTCATTTTAAACCTGGGAACGAAAACTTTGACCTTTTGTTTTTTGAGCTGTTGGAATAATTGATCCATTTTCTCTCTACTAAGAGAAGCTTCAATTTCATCCAGATCATGGATAGTTCGTGGTAATAGAATTACCATCGCCATTTTCTTTTCCTTATAGAACATTCCAAGCATCTGAAAATTTGGTCCTTCAGTATAGTAGAAGTCGTCTTTGGCGTACATCAAGGGGACTTCAACCTTATTGCCAGATATTAGCGTAAATGGCTTATTTTTGGTCTGTTTCTCTTCAAATTGTATTTCCCAAAGCCCCTTAAAATAGATGGCATTGGCCAAGACGAATCTAGTTAATGGATCAAGAGAATTAATAATATTCCTGATTGTACCTCGGGTCTTTTCTGCAACCCAATCATTTATTTGTCGGATTGTTTGGTCGGACGGAAAATTCACTTCGAATACAGCCGTTCCGTAGTTCGTTTCAATAGCATTAAGATAGTCTTGAAGTAAATTGTATCCCATTTTTACCCATAATGAATTCGCCACATGAATCTCGCATCGTCTTTTGGATGTTAAAGTATCTAATAAGTTTTTAAATAATGAAAGTAGGCGTTCTTTCTGACCAGGAAAGTGAAAGACCTTCGCCATTTGGGCCGCATTGTTGCCACGGGCGCCAGCGTAAGCCATCGCAAGACACGTTGAAATGCTGAAAGGTGAAAAAAATAAGTTACTGCTACTCCGCTTCAGTTGTGAATACATGTCAAATGCAAAGGCATTATTTCCTTCAACAATTTCTATTAAATCCTCTTCATCCATTATTCTTACACCGTATCTTTTCAAAATTTGAAGTTATTTACATCTATGAAACGACAAACGAAGGCCCAATGATATCAAAGATGTAGAAGAACCCAAGAGTGAGAAAGGTGATGAGGAGAACCACCAGGGTCAAGGTTATCAGGTAACTTGCCGTATGTATGAGGATTCCTTTGGAGGGGGATGTCGATAATTTATCAGACGTATGTCGCCCTCCTAAATAAATCCCAATTGCTTTACATGGTAGATAGAGAAGTAAGGTCAGCATGAAAAGCAGAATCCAATAATCGAGAGAAGTTATAATATAGTTAAGCACGTCCAACAGAGAACCACCTTCGTTAAAGATGTACCTAACCATATCTTGAAGTGGGGGGACGTAAAAGAAGATCATAATGGGGATAAAGAGGAAAAGAAAGAAAACTTGAGGGAGATATGTAAGTTTGACGCTATCATTCAATAAGGGAATTTGAGGATCTTCTAAGTTGGTTGAGAGAATGGCAAATCGGCGAACGAGGCTTTTCTGCATTTTTAATTTAATCGCAATGATAAGAATGAGCAGTGGAATGGAGAGTATTATCATCCCAATCTCAACTATTGGAATTAAAGCCGCAATTTCCCCATGTTTCCCGACGATATATATATTTACATAGGGATTGGTATAAAGAATGAATGAAAGCAGTGATACAATTACACCGAAGATCATTCCAAAGACGATGATCAGGTGTGTTTTTAGTGTAAGGTTCTGAAATTTTATTCCGGTATAAGTTGGTCGTTCAACCTCAGGTACGATTGTAACAGTGGATCGCATTGCCTTCCGACGTAGGTAAAGCAGAATAAAACATGCGATACCCAAATTTGAAAAAATGAAGATGATTACCCCAAGAAAATAGGGATTGACAGCATAGTTACCAGGAGAGGAATAGAGAGAATTTGCAGAAGCGATAAGTGCATCAACATCAGAGGAAGTGAAGTATTCCTGAAATCCATCCGTATTGACTCGTTGCTGCCCTTCTTCATTCATTAATATGGTATTAGAGGAGTCAGTTTGTATGATCCGATCATATTCCCCCACCCCGTAGCCAGGGTAGCCAGGATTCGCCGCGAGCCACGCTCCGTACGCCCAGAGCTCGAACGAATTCTCATCGTAATGAGCATGGAACTGATTGTAGACATTCTTTTTGCAAGTAATGGAAAAGTAAAGTGCATCACGCCCCCAATCATTACGTAAGTATGCAAGGCCGACGTCTGGATAAATAAGAATAGTCTCAAGAGGGGGCTGTACGGGGGTAATATTCATAGAGTACATGCAGATACGGTTAACCCAGCTAGAGCTATGAGTAAGAGAACTCTTTAAGTAGGTTCCTTCATACACAAGGGCATCGTTTAATATTCGATTATCATAAACCCATTGGGTGTAATTGCTGAGCAATGGAGCATATGGGTAAATTGAGGAGGTAGTCCAAAGAAGATCTTCAATAATTTGTGGGTTGGTCGTACAATCTTCGAAGAGCGTATTTGAACTCAAGGGTGTAAAGGAATAAAGAGTGGTATTGATAAAGGCGAGAAATTTTGAGTTGGCGAAATAATTCTTCTCGCCTACATTGTTGAGACCATAGAAGAAATTCAATCCTGTCTCGAAAAAATATCCAGAATAGCTAAAACCTTCAAAGTTCCCACCATCTTCCGTAAAGCAGGATTCCAAATAAATGTCGACGCCCGTGATTCCAAGATTAACCCAATCACTCTTATCAAGCACCAATCCCGCCAATCCGATGCCACTCGCTACGATGCCGATATGGTTGTTCGTACTAAGATAGGGAAATTTTTCTATTAGGGGAAGGGTATGGTTTTCCAATTTTCCTGCGATCTCCACCCGTTCCGCCACGCTGAGGTTTTGGTAAATCATATCAAATGCGAGGGCGTAATGACTGCAGGCGATTCCCCGGTGTAAATGACTATCATAATCGATAATCTCATCCATTTTTTGTAAAAAGTCCCGAGATTTGTTCATATAAGTCATACTCTGATTAATGACGCCCGTAAAGGCTAAATTAACTGTCGGGGTATATCGAGCAGTGGGACTCATGCTGGAAATATCTTTTCCGAGTTGACTGGTTGCATAACTAACCACACTTTGATACCATCCCTGCCAGGGC
>JAEOSY010000284.1 GCA_016840125.1 Candidatus Helarchaeota archaeon
TGAGCTTATTTGACGATAAATCTAATTCTTGGAGTGATTTTAATCCAATTATATGATTAATATTCTCCATACCATTACGCGCAAGTTTTAATCTTCTAAGAGATGGTAAGTCATCAAATTCAAGTGGATGACGAAAACTAGTTAAAAATTCATTTCCTGATAGGTCTAACAATTCAAGATTCGGAAAATAATCGGTAAATTCCCATAAAACTTCATAAAGTGTGCAGTTCGTTAAGATCATTTTTCGGAGCGATTCAAGAATCTCTATCCTAGTTTGTTCGATTAGTTCTGCAATGCCTTCATAATTCAACCGTATATCGTTAATATATAACACCCCATCTCGATACCCAGTTTCCAAAGTTTGATAGTCCTCTTGACGGTACTCAAAACTCACCTGAAAAGATGATTCTTTTGGGTGTTCTAGTGCTGATTTCACTGCATTTTGTAAGATAAAATTATCTGGAAATAGTTCCCTAGCGGACAGCATTGGATGAACCAATGACCAACCACTTGCCGTTGTCCAATGGACTGTAGTATTTTTATGAGGTGAACTAACACTATGGTGCCCTTTTGAGATGTAAAAAGGCCAGTAGTGCCCAGCTCGCCAATCACGAACCGCACTTGAAAGGGGATTGCTCTCTAGATATAAAAATTTCAACTTCAGTAACCGAGTCAGTATAGACCTATTATCAGTTGCAGATCTAATCCAATTATGTGCTAAATCTAAATGTTCTATCTCGGATAAAAACTGCAGTCCCTGTAATGAATAGATCTTATTAAATGCAAGATTAAGGTTCTTTAGGTTCCTACAGAACCTGAGTGATTCAATCGAATTTAGCTGATTGTAAGATAAATCCAAAGTATGAAGATCTTTTAATTGAGTCAGACCGATAATAGTGTCTAAGTTATGAATATCCCTCGCTGATAAATCTAAAATTCCGTTCTTAACCTCAAATCTTCTTTGGGTCCCTAAAAATGGTAAAGTGACATATGTCATGTAATTCCACCTAATCTTCATGCGTATTATTGACCAAATCAATTCTCTCTTTTTGAAATAAAATTAGCTCAAAATAAGATGACTTTGTAAGGGGTAGTTTGATTTTAAAGACGAACTTTTTGTGATGATAGCCTGGAATTGCTTCTGTACTAATAGAAACAAGATAGAATGGGAAATTAAGTTTATACTGAAGCCATAGGAAAACTGGGAGCGCTTTTGAATGTCTGTCTAAAGCTTCGAAGCGGCTCAAAAAAGTTTCAGGTTTTACTTTATATTCTTCTCCATATTGAACTTTAGCTTCCTTTTTTTGAAACTTAGAAAGTGCTTGATAATTGTATGTACTCCTATCCAGTTGATTCAGCTCAATCGGGGTGTTTATTTTCTCATAAACACATGGAACTCCTTCAAATTTTAAAGTCTCTAAGGATTTAATTTGTAAATTCGTTCCAAATTCCAAAATAACACCATTAGGGTGTTGGTTTGGTGAATATTTGTATCGATTTGCATAAAACCTCAGGGGCTTTAGAAGCATTTCAACCCTAATTTCACGAGTACCAGAAGTATGCGTGAAATATAAGAAATCTTCTTTTGAAAGAAATAAATTAAAGGATTGCGAATCTTCATAACGACCATACCAAACATTTGTGAATGAAATTCCTGAATCCTCAACTATGATGAAAAGCTCTTGAAAACTTTTTTTGATCGATTTCAAACAATGATAGAGAAGATATATTTCATTTGCCTTAATTTCGCCATTTATTCCTTGAAGTAGATTAGTATTTCGCCAATTTCCCCTAAAACTGAACTGGTAACGTGACTGTATCGCTTCTTCATCAAAGTAATCTGGGTGCTCCTTTCGGGCAATTTCAATAATTCCCGAAATAATCTCCTCATATCGAGCATTAGGAAGCATGTCGATAACCTGCAACATCAATTTCTGAGAAATTAATTTCGGTCTCTCTTGCAGTGCTAATTCTAATGTTTCAAGGGTTAGTTCTGTAACATCCCTTCGATAATCTTCTGAGAAAACTCTATACGGATTCTCTCGCTGGAAGAAAAACGAATTGATTTGATCGATTCCAGTTTGTGTTATTAAGTGAGGTGTCTTCTGAACGGCCAGATTAAAAACCTCTAATGAATTTCCGCCAATCATTTGATTACTCATCAACTTACTGACAGAATCGATCATTTCTTGAGTGAAAAGGTGTGGTGCAGAATCGAATACTTTGCTGAAAATAAAAAGGCCCGAAAATTGAACAGTTACTACTCCATTTGAAATCATTTTCTGAGCATGTTTTAAAGAATAAGAAGACAGTTGTGGGTTATTCTTTAATGCCTTATTAAACGCATAGAGTAATGGATCACTTGGCCAACCTTTGAGGTTCTGAAAAACTTCAATAAAAGTAGGAAACGCCTCGGTTAAAAGATCTGGGATATTTGAAGTTATTTCTTCAAATAAATCCTTGTATAGCTCTTTAGCATAGCGGCTAATTGTTCCCAGTGCTTTGATAATAGCTGAGATACCTTCAGTATTAATAAATTGAGGTGTCTTATTAATTAATAGGGAAAAACAATTAAAAGCCCGTTCAATATGTTGTCTCCTATCGGATCTTAATACTTTAATAAGTGCTGGAACTACCTGATTGAATTTTTGGGGCATTTTTTTTAGAGCCAGTTTAAAAAGCTCAAAAGCTCTATTACTAACATCTCGGTAAGGGTTGGTAAAATTACCCACTAATACCTTGATATGTTCCGGAGAAATGAACTGTGGTACCTTTTCAATAGCCAAAAAACATGAATCAATCTGATTTCTATCAAAATGAGAAACCCTTGAAAAACAGTTAAATATTGCATCGATTCCCTGCTGCGTGACGAGTTCTGGCTTTAATTTCAGTAAAATTTTGTAAGCTTCATATGCGACCTGTCTTTCATCATATTCACTAAAACCGTCTATTAATTCGCTATATTTTGTATAGCCCGAGAGCGTTATAAATCCTAAAAGTTTTCTAAGCTTCATTTCTTCGTCATATTGCTGTTGCTCGAGAGCTTTCCATTCTTCATCAGTTAAAGGTTCTTCACTAGGTTGCTCTTCAATTTTTGAATACTCTGGGATTTTTGAAAAGATCTGATGAAGCACCTTGGCCCCCTCTTTATCAATAAATTGGGGCGTCTTTTTAACCACCAATCTATAGCATGTCAATGCCATTGGCTGCACTATATAATCCGATGATATGAGGAGATCACGGAGTTTCTCAACGCCAACTTGATCTACTAATTCTGGCATAAATTCCAACGCCAATTCATAAAGAAAAAGCGCGATAACTTGAGTCTCTTGATCTTCGTTGAAGAATAAGGATTGAATATAATTAAGATCTGTTTTTTTCAGCATGTGGGGAATTTCTTTTAGTGTTGAAATATATTTTTGAATTATAGATTCTATATCTATACGAAATTTTGCAGGTTCTAATAAAGAAGAACAATTAACAAGAAGAGATTTAAGGTGTTTGAGTGCTTCTAAACGTATTTCTTTGTTATTTGCTGAAATAAATAACAAAAGTGGTTGAATCATGGTTTCCATGTAAGGAATTGTAAATTTTATAGCTTCAGAGATAAAATGACCTGCACTCTCCCTCGCTATAGACATAGATCTTTCAGATTTTTCCACAATACCATAACACAAATTAAATAATTCTAGGTTCCAAGGACTTTTATTATATATCAGTTGAAACGATTGAAAGGCCCTAATTTGTGATTCACTATCTGAATCTGAGTAGAGCTCGTTTATTTTAGATAATTGTTGTTGGTTTTTGTTCTTAAGTTCCTTTAACATGGAGAGAATCACATCTAAAGTTGTCGATATGAGATGCTCATCCGATGTTGATAACATACTGATTATTTTTTCCATTAATGAGGTGTTTAAATAGGAAGGCGAGATATTATAGATTCCCCCGAGGATCTTAACAGCATTTTCTTTCACCCAAGCCGTTTCTTCCAAAAACAACTCATCAATTCTAATCATTGCGGCTTTGATAAGATGAGTATTACTCTTCAAGATAATCCAAAGAAGACCTAAAAGCCCCTCATTATCAACCCAATGTTCTTTTTTTAAAATTAGAATTAGCTTTGATAAGGATTCCTCACTAACTAAATTTGATGCTAGGGTGAAAATAAGTTGAATTAGTTGAACACAACTGTATTTTGTATCATAATCTAGCTGAGAGTAAATTTTTATTAAACCTTGGCAAACTTGTTTTCGTGCATCTACATCCAATTGAATGAGTTTGGCTTTAAAAGCATTAAACATGGTAAGTTTCCAAGATATATCACGACGAGGAAATGATTGCATGAATCCAATATATTTTTCTTGTTCAAAACATGTTTTTATATCTTTTAAAAACTTAGAATACAATTCATCAGTAAAATTTGATTTAGGGAGTTTGGAAAGAATAATTTTCAGATCCTCCTTTTCAAAAATCAACTGATTGGATATCAAGATCTGAATTAAAATTTCCAATTCTAAGCTACTAAGGTGTTTTTTACGGTGAATAATAATATCAAGCAAAAGATTTACACTTTCTTCAGTTAAATCATCTGAATTCATGTAAATTGATCTTTCAGCGATAATAGAAGCTTCTTCTTGCGCCTCGCGATCGAAAGTCTCCAAATTCAACAGAACATAAGGTAATATGCTTATCTTTTCTGCAGCTAAGGAATCAAGTGGGTCATAATTATCGAATCGAACCATGAATGAACATAAATTCCGTACTAAAATGAGGATTTGGTTCATGTTGATTATATCCTTTTTTTCAACACAACCTATGATTTGACTTACTAAGTTTTGCCAATACTCCATTTCGGCTTGAGGAATCATCCAACGGGGATCGTGAGAAAATCTTTGCGCAATCCGCTGTAACATCTGGTCGACTATTCTCCCAGAAAAAACTTCAACACTTTTCCATATATCAATCTCGAAGTCACTATGGAACGCCGGATTTTGTTTACGTAAATAGTCATCAATATTCCAAAAACAAGCGAGGAACTTTTGAATAGCGGTAAGTTCACCAATATTACGAATATTTAATTGAGCTGCAGTTTGTGGATCAATATCAATACCCGTATGAATTACGCAAAGATCTTCCAGAACAGCACCTTCAATATTATCATAATCTTTTCTTAGCACCACTGGAAAAACCTGTAATACAGAGCTACGCTTTTTTAATCCCATCCTGTATTCAATTTCAATAGAATTATTTTTTCTGCTATAGAAGAAGTTAGGTGTGAGCACCATTGTTTCATTTATGCCGGTCACGGGATAAATTTCATCCCCGAACCTGAGTTGGTTATCATAAGTCGTTCCCCAGCTCCCTCGCTCCTTTTCATACCCTGATACTACGAGAAACTCTGATGGAATCCCATCGTTATGTACCTCACTCTTAACTGATGATCTAATGCTCTGTAAATAAGTATTTACTACATCCGATTTTACAAAGTCCTCAAAGGGACCTTCTACTGCCTTCAAGAACGCCTTATACTGGATCAATAGACAACCCACTCCAACTCAATTTCTTAAAATCGATTATATGTTTATCATAAATTTTCCTATTTAAACCTCTAAAATTCGAAAAAATCATATTTGCGCATTAAACCTACAAATCTTTAAATATTATGTGAGTTATTTTTCCTTGGAGGATTTTGCAACCTCCTTCACTTTCAAATCCCACGTTTGAAGGACGATCAACCATAAAAATAGACTACTTCCTGCAATTTCATTTTATTTTTCGTAATTTTAAACAACGTATTTCCAGTATGGAAATATTAAAGCA
>JAEOSY010000285.1 GCA_016840125.1 Candidatus Helarchaeota archaeon
TCATTCAGTAAAAAGTTCACTTTACAAGAAAATGACTAATTTTCAATCAAAAACCCGGCGTGAAAGACTAATAGAAATATTAATAGAAATATTAAAAACTGCTGGTAAGTCAGGAATGAACCTCTCAGATCTATCGGACATAATGTATGAACCTATACCTATTTTAATTGAAGATCTACGGAGTATCACAAAATCCAGCAAGCATAAAGAGTATGTGTTAATGGTCTCTCCACCAATATGCACTAACTGTGGTTTTAAATTTAAGAAGAGCCTGGATCCTTCAAAATGCCCCAAATGTAGACGAACAAGAATTGAAACAGCAAAAATTGCTTTTAAATACATGAAATATTTTTAAGCGATAAAATATTATTATCATTATGGTGAACCGTTTACGTGTTGCAAATTTAGAAAGATGTATAGGATGCTATCAATGTGTGCTTGCGTGTGCCCGGGTTAACGAAAAAGCATTATCTGTTGACAGATCTTCAATTAAAGTAAAGACTACGGGTGGTTACGAAGGATCTTTTGCTGTTGTCGTCTGTAGAGGGTGTTTGGATCCGCCATGTGTCTCCGTATGCCCGATTGAAGGAGCAATTCGCCCTAGAGCGCGAGGTGGAGGAGTTCTAGTTAATCGAGAAGTATGTGACGCGTTAAAATGTCATCAGGAGTGTGTTGAAGCCTGTCCAATCCCTGGTGCAATTCATATTGACCCCGATCTCAATAATGCCATCGTATGTCGTCAATGTAGTTGGTGTACAAAATTTTGTCCTACTGGAGTTTTAATTATGGAGGAACCAAAACCAGGATTTTAGAAGGTGAAAGTTATGAATGTCATTCCTCAAGATATACTCGAGATAAATCTGACCACCCAACAAATACAGCGGTACTCTAGACCGGAATTATTTGAAAAATGGATTGGTGGAATAGGTGTAGCCATAAATCTATTGAATGAACATGTTCCTCCCAATGCTGATCCCTTAGGTCCTGAAAATGCCATCATCTTTGCACTTGGATCATTGTCTACCTTTTATCCGATTATTTCTAAAACGGTTGCTGTTTTTAAGAGCCCGCTTAATGGTGATTTAGGAGAATCATATGCAGGCGGACGATTGTCCCTGACCATGCGATTTTCTGGTCTTGGAGCTATAATCATCAAAGGAATCGCCGAAAAATCCAGTTATATAACTATTATAGATGATAAGGTTGAGATTAAGCGTGCAGGACCTCTTGCGTATATGTATACCACAACTCTTGGACGAGTATTAAGAGAACTTGTACCCACCGGACCAGGAAGACGTTCATCTGTCCGTATTGGTCAAGCGAGTGAAAATCTAGTAAAATATGGCAATATTGTAGTTGATAGTTTTCGTCATTTTGGTAGATTGGGAGCAGGTACAATTCTAGGAGCTAAACGGATAAAAGCGATCGTAATTAGTGGGGAGAGAGATTTTTCCCTAGAAGAACTTATGCCTGATAGACGAGCTTATCTCAAAACCTATCAAAAGATATGGGACTCCTGTGTTAAAACTGATGTTATGAGGAAGTACCATGTCTTGGGGACTTCCCAAAATGTGTTACCATTAAATGAACTAAATTCTCTTCCTACAAAGAACTTTTTAAAGGGAAAATTTGATCATGCAGTCGATATTTCAGGTGAAAAATTTGCTGAAGCCTACCTTGGAAGACGGGTTGCCTGTAACACATGTCCTGTAGGCTGTATTCATATAGCTATTCTCCGTGAAAGATATGGGGTTGATTCCCCTGCTGATATCCATTCTATCGCAGTTCCATATGATCATGAACCCATGGCCACCCTAGGATCGACCTTAGAAATAGGTGATGGAATACAACTCCTTAAATTAATAGAACAGAGTGAAAGATTTGGGATCGATGCCATTACCTTAGGAATTATTCTTGGATGGTTAGCAGAGGCATATGAAAAAGGAGTAATCAATGATACTGATACTAAGGGACAACCAATTCGCTTTGGTCATGTAGATGATTTTATTTCCGTTATTAAGAACATAGTCTATCGTGATACAGAGGTAAAAGATCTTTATTGGTATGCTGGAGAAGGATTGGATGCTTTAGTAGGCAAGTATGGGGGTAAGGAATTTGCTGTCCGCTTTAATAATAATCCACCTGCGGGTTATTCTACTGGACCCTATAACGTGATTGGGCATATTATTGGAGGTAGACATTCGCATTTAGATAACGCAGGTTATTCTTATGATCAAAAAACGATAGGTAAAACAATCACTCCCTCTGAAGCAATTCTCAAGCTATCCGAAGAAGAAGAATGGCGGAATGTCTTAAATTCGTTAATCATATGCTTATTTGCCCGTAATATTTATACACCTTCTCTAGTTTCAGAATGTTTAGCAAATCTTGGGATTGAAAGAACTGAAAGTGATTTACTAAATCTTGGGTTGGAAATCCAAAAGTTGAGGCTGAAAACTAAATTTCAATTTGGATATCAATTTCAAACGGTACGAGAAAAACTTCCAAAGCGAATTTTTGAAATGCCCACTGGCCATGGGGTTCTATCCGAGGATCATTTCAATAATCTATTAGATACTTATGAACAAATACTCAAGGAACGTTATAATTTGAATATTTAATCCTCTTGAACGATACAATCCAATTTTCCTAAAAAACCAGAAATTTATACTTCTCATGACATTAGAACTTTAATCGCCTGTTTTTGAATAGAATCGAGATTCAAATATACTTTAATATATTCCTTCACCATTCTCCTCACCGAAAACAGAGGATTTATAGCCTTGATCAAATTTCTGACTATATCAAGTTATTCTGTCTGAGCATCGAATGCAGAAAAATTAGGAGAAAGAACTTCAGATCTCTAGACTGGCTTTCGAGAGCAATCTTTCTCCTGAACTGAAAACTTTCCCCACATGATTTTGATTTCTTTCCCCAGAACTCTAGTAATGGATCCAGTTGGCTAATCACACCGAATCCGGATGGTTGCCATAGTGTCCTTGGGGAAAGGCATATTTATTACTGGTTGTGAATGTTTTGATTGAAAACTTCGAATTAGTTACCTCCACAATAGTTATCTAAGTTTACTGCAATAAATTAGTAAGTCATAAAAGAGAACCAATGATCTAGCAACATATTAATGGTGATTTTTCTTCCCAGGGGATATAAAAATATGGATTATATAATGAATATCGGAAAAAAGACTATAGAAAATACCAAAATAGCTTATTTGACTATGGAGGCCGCTCTTGAGTCCAACATCCCTACTTATAGTGGGGGTTTAGGAGTTTTAGCAGGAGACGCTTTACGAGCTGCTGCAGATATTGAATTGCCTCTTGTTGCCGTCACACTTTGTTATTCTTCTGGATATTTTTATCAGATGCTAGATTCTTCCGGGAAACAGATTGAGCATCATGTTGATTGGGAATTTGCATCTGAGTTGTCGGAGGCATGTATAGGAGATTCAAGAGCGGAAATTATGCTACCTATCGAAAATAAAAAATTGAAACTAAAAGCGTGGGAGTACGATATGATTGGGCGGAGTGGACATCTTATCAAGATCTATTTGCTAGACAGTAACGTGGAAGGAAACGAGGATTGGCAAAAAGAAATAACTCATGTCTTATATGATCCCACACCTTATCAAAGAGCTGCTCAAGAATATATCCTTGGAATTGGGGGTCTGAGAATGCTTCAAGCCCTAGGATACAAAAATATTGAGACATATCACTTAAATGAGGGGCATGCAAGTATGTTGACTCTTGAACTGCTCGAACAATTCAAGGGAAATATTAATGAGGTAAAAAAACACTGTGTTTTCACTACGCACACACCGGTGCCTGCGGGGCATGATAAATTCGATTATGATATTATCTACAAAATCTTTGGGCGCCATCTGCCAGCAAATATTCATGATCTCGCTGGAAAAGACATGTTTAATACTACAAAACTTGCGATCAATATGTCCGGCTATGTGAACGGAGTATCGCAGAAACATGGCGAAGTTACTCGAAAAATGTTTCCAGGAGAAGTTATTGACACCATTACCAATGGCGTAAATCATGATTTTTGGGTTTGTAAACCCATAAGCAATGTGATCTCCAAATTCATTCCCACATGGAGGATGCACCCGAATTTTTTAGATCAAACTTTAGGGATTGATGACGAAGATCTATGGACTGCCCATCTAGTAGCGAAACATGCGATGATTGATTACGAGATCAGCCATAGCTGGATCCTTTTTGATAAGAAGCTTCTGACTATTGGTTTTGCTCGTCGCATTACCGAGTACAAGCGACCAACCTTACTTTTCCATAAACTGGAACGACTGGCTAAGATTGCACAAGAAAAAGTTCAATTCGTCTTTGCTGGGAAGAGCCATCCAAATGATATGGGTGCAAAGCGGCATATCCAAGAATTATTTGATTATGGAGAAGAATTATGGGACTCATATCGCGTGCGATTAGCTTTTCTGGACAATTATGATTTGAACCTTGCTAAACTGTTAGTCAGTGGTGTAGATGTATGGTTAAACACTCCGATTCGATACATGGAAGCTTCTGGGACATCAGGGATGAAAGCAGCCTTAAATGGAGTCTTAAACTTTTCTGTTTTGGACGGATGGTGGATTGAGGGCTATAAAATGGAACCACTCGCTGGTTGGAAGATTGGCCCCGCTCCAAAGGACCCTAATAGCTTAGAAAATAACTGGGACAAAGAATCAACCGACCTCTATAACACGCTTGAAAAGGAAATTATTCCGCTCTATTACCAAAATCGCCCAAGATGGATCGAGCGGATGAAACATGCTATCAAACTGGGCTCATTCTTCAATACTCACCGTATGATGAGAGAATACGCGATAAAGGCATACAAGTTGGAACAACAGCCTCGATGGGCTTCTGTTAAAAAACCACTTTAACATTTCGAGCACATTAGTCGCGTTCACTGCCATTGGAGCCACTTTCTCTTTATTGTAGAATCCGTAGGGGATTTGAGATAACAAACTTTTCCCTTTCATTATATACAAACAGCTCTTGCTAGCACAAGGGGACAGCGGAAAGTATATCAAACTCCTATATTGATAATACCTTTGCTATCTTTAGCAAGTTAAGGTCTAGAGGTTTTTCTGTTGCACATGACTTAGCAAGCTCAATACTTGTTATTTTAGCATTTTGTAATCCAACTACTCTGTTTCCTTGCTCTTTTGATAATAAATCAATCGCTTTGTTTGCAAACAATGCGGCTAAAAGCCGACTTCTCGCAGTGGGGTTGCCACCTCTTTGTGCATAACCGAGAATGCTAAGTCTAACCTCTGAGCCTGTTTTTTCCTCAAGCTCCTTAGCAAGCTTGTGATTATCTCCTACTCCTTCAGCGGCCACAACTATTCCTGATTTTTTTCCTTTAATTGCGTTTTCTTTTATAGTTCTAACGATATCATCTTTTTCATATGCCTCTTCTGGCACGAGAATCACTTCAGCTCCCACCGTCAAGCCTACTGTTAAAGCCAGAAAGCCTCTTTTTCTTCCCATAACTTCAACGATGAAGATTCGGTCGTGAGAAAGAGCTGTGTCCCGGATTTTGTCAACTTCGCTGACAGCGGTATTTATAGCTGTATCAAACCCTATGGTTTCTTCTGTTCCAAAAACGTCATTATCAATCGTTGCAGGAATTCCCACCATTAATATATCAGTTTTTTGACTTAAAGCCAGGGCTCCGTTAATAGAGCCGTTGCCACCGATAACAACGAGTCCTTTGACATTATTGGAGGCAAGAGTTTTTGCAGCTTGTTTAAGCCCCTCTTCTTTTTTAAACTCTAAGCATCTGGAAGTGTGAAGTATAGTTCCGCCTGTGTGTATTATGCCTCCTACGGAACGACTATCTAGTGGTATAGAAGTATTTGTTAATAGTCCCTACCAGCCTTTCATAAAGCCTAAGACCTTAAAATTCTTCGAATAAGCACAACGAACAACCGCTCGAATAGTAACGTTCATGCCCGGTGCATCACCACCTGTTGTAATGACACCAATAGTTTTCAATCCGTCTCACTCCAATTTACAATAGCAAATCTAAACCATAGTTATTATCATACTCAAAAATTACTCTTTCAGAAATAAATAACATAATTAGGCTGTTTTTTATGATTTAAAAAGTTTATAAAAAAATCGGATTTTGAGTTACTATGCGTCATTACATTTGTAAGAGGACATATTTTCTCATATAGACCAATGAGATTGGAATCTTATAAATTCAAAGAATATGAGTTTCAATTAGACGAATATTTGAAATCTGTTAATAATTGGTTAAACGTTATAGGCGCTAAAAATACCACTTTTTAGATCGCTACAAGGTAAAAATGAGAATGCATTGTATATCTACATTCGATTTTATCTTCTGCATTGTCTTTGAGATGAGTCCGGAATTCTGCAAGAGATCGGCTCCCTTAAGGCTTAAGAGTTTCCAAATACGGCTTTGCCGTCTTTTGAATACACTGAACCATTGGAAACTATAGCCCAATTGTTCTATGGACAATATACCACGTCTAATCCTGTCGAAATGGTGAATAGTCAGTTGAGGCGCTTGTTCTGCTTGACTGGACGTTAGACTTTACAATTTTACATTTTTGTATTCGTACATTATTAAAGTGGTACAATCTTATCGAGCTTCATGTTTCCCGCCCCAATCTCTTACCCATCCCACGAAAAAATGGCGTAAACGTACACCCGTTATGATGGAGGGCTTAACAGACCATATGTGGACGTTCGAGGAATTATATACGTTTCGCGTTCCGATGCACTAATTTGAACCCACTACCTATATATATTTCCTGAATAAAGAAAAATAAAAATAGCTCAAAGTCGATTTATTTTTCCGTTTTATTATTTGAACCTTCTGTACTTTTGAATGTAGAATTGTTGGATCTAAACAATTCATAGTCTAGGAACGACCTTATCGGATTTTAGTTGGATCTATACAGAAAGAATCTTTAGAAATGGAATAAAAACAATTAGATACAATATTTACAATTCAAATACTATTTCACATTGATCTAAAAATGTAATCCCTTTAATTTCGATACACTAAAAAATTAAAATCGGTTCATTCAGTAAAAAGTTCACTTTACAAGAAAATGACTAATTTTCAATCAAAAACCCGGCGTGAAA
>JAEOSY010000286.1 GCA_016840125.1 Candidatus Helarchaeota archaeon
AGATCCTTTCTCTTATAAATGGATTTTCGTGAGAATAACCTTTTAAATCGATATTTTCCAACCGACGAAACGAGTTACTAAGAGGGATTAGTATTGGTCAAACACCTGCTCCAACTGTTTCATTCCATTTATGGGCAGATACTCAATAAGAAGATAATAAAGGATATCGTTACTTTTATATCCTTGCTTTTTAAATGAAATAATGAAACGAAGAATTAGGAATTAATCTAAAATGATTGAAGGAAAAGCAAGTAGAGAAATAATTGTTCCTATAAAAGCAGAATGTCAACACTGTGGATCAAAAAGAGAAATAGGTCATGCTAGTCCTCCTGTTTATATTGGGAAGAAGAAAACAGGAGTCTGAAAAATCATGGTATTTGATCATCTCTATGCAGCAATAAAAATCACTCGTACAGGAAAAATCATTCCAAGTCAGATGCCAAACTACCACCGAAAAGACGAATGGCAGTTGCACCACGGGGCGCTCCTCGGTAATTGTGTAGAAGAAACCCTCGGAATGATAAAAAATACAGGCGAAAACAGAACTCCTTTTTGTGGGTGTACATGGGCATGGGTTGTCCATTCGATAATTAAAGAAATTCATCCTCATCTAAAAATCGAACCTATTTACCCAAAGGTGTATATTTTGGTCCAAGGTAATTATAAGATGGTTGATGACAAGGATGATAGTATTGGCTTTTCGATTAAGATGACTAAAGCAGAATTCATGACGTCAGCAGGTATCTATATTGATTGTGGTGATGAATTAAAACAATATCCTGACGACGAGCGTCTTATAATTATCTTAACCAGCGGTGATTTAATGGAAAAAACCGTTAAAAATATAGAAGAAGAATGAAACTTGGGGAGCAAAAAACATGAATCAAATAAATGTAGTAAAACCGTATAGATATATGAATACATGGGTATTCGATGATCCAACTAAAAAGTTGGTTAAAGAACCGTTTGTCGCAGGATTACCAGAATTAACAGATAAAACATTGACCGTCTTAGGATTATCTGTTCGGGAATCTTTTTACTTTTTTTTCAGTAAAGATCCATTCCCACAATATGACTTGAAATTAAAAAACTTAAATGATACAGAAATCGGACGCACATATTTAGCAATCGAAGCCCCCGACAAAACAATAGTCGGAATGAAAGCGTGGTTTTGTCCTGCATTACTAAAATATATCGATCCTTATCCTGAGTATCTGTATATTAAAATGAAACGGATAAATAAGATCCAAAAAGTGACTGTACCAGCATCATTGGCAATATCAATCACATCACCGCCAGACAAAGCATTCGCTCGCAGGGATCAGGCAAGAATTTTTGCTGACCCAGCATATGGACGCCGACCAGTTGGGCAAGGAATCAAAGAAGCGATTGAAGAGCAATTAAGTAATAATCCAGAGTTCATAGCCAAAATCGAGAAATTGCTGAGCACCCCAATAGACCAGCTAAAACCGTCAGGGGAAGAAGAATGAGTTGGAAAATTATCACAATGGATGAAAATGATAAACCGGTCGAAAGACGGAAATTCTTACTATTACAAAATAATCTTATTAATCTTGAGCGGGCTGCTACGGGAAATTATATTGTCGCAAAAAAAGTATTAGACGCAGCAAAATATAACCTACTTCAGGCACAAGCATATATGGCTAAAGCTGAACAAGACTTTGCCTATTGGAAGCAAAGAATGCAGCTATATGATAAAAAGAACAGGGGAAAAAACAAGAATAAGGAAATGAAAGATGGGTAATTCTTGAACAACTCAATTATTTGAGGATCTTCTAGTAACCATTGATATGTTGATTAGATATACTAACTCTGGGAGATTATTTATGTTGAAATGGGTCTATCAACATTCATATCCGATAAAATTCTCTAGATAACCCTATATAATTTCAGCGGTCTTAAACCAAGATGTTGATGATGTAGAAGTAGAATATCTCCATGAGACCCTATATTGAATTTATTTTAAGATTTGAAGGCAATCTACCTAAGTGGGAGAGAGATATTCAACGTATTTTGCTAGCTAATTGTCCCTTTGATCATTTACCATCCGAAATCATTCAAAAGGATCAACAGAATTATATTCTTCGCGTATTTTTCGAAAAAACACAATTTCTAGAATCAGCATATCGAAAACTAGAAGGAGAGATGGAACAATTACGTGATCAATTAAATTTAGCAATCCATTTTTTGGATGGAAAGGTAATCGAGAGCCACGTTGGAGTCACAGCAAATCCAACCATCAAAAAAGACCCCCTTATTAAAGTAAAGCCCCCCCCTACTAAAGTAGAACCAAAAAAACTAAAACAAGAGATTAAACACCTGATTGACCTCACCGATATTGAAGCAGCTCTTGAAACACTCGCTCTAATTTCTCAGCTAGTAAATTATCTTCATTCTACCAATCAAACGCGTCATTTGAAGCTATTCCTTTCTCAGATTCGTGCTAAAGCCGAATCAAATCTTACTCTTTCTTCTATTCAGCGATTAGATTCTACTTTACCTGTTGATCGAATAGAAAATTCCATTAAGTACTGGGAAGGCGTACGTGACACAGCTAAATTAGTTTTAAAAAAGTGGAGACAGCATTTTCCAAAGGTTGATGCATATTCCGAATTCTTATCTTTTTTAGTGAATACTCAAGCCTCTCTGACAAAC
>JAEOSY010000287.1 GCA_016840125.1 Candidatus Helarchaeota archaeon
CATAATGTCGACGATATATAAAGCATTCACTACAATGAATACCTGAACAATTCCCGGTAGCTAATACCATTTCAGCCGCCTCTTTTTTAGTCATCAGCTTCCTCCAAATCCGCTAAATATTTTGCTGCTATAATCCTTGCTCGGAAGGGAGAATGTTTGGAAATCTTTTTAATGTTTTTGCTTAATATGTTTCTAAGCAGTATCTCACATTCAGGTAATTCTGGATCATCATAATCTCCTCTAGGAATAAAACAATCCGTACATGCAATAGTCGTACAATCACCGTGTTTCAGTACTCTTTCCGCCGATTCCTTCTTAGTCAATGGAAACCCCCTCGGCTTTTAAACCAGCTAGACATTTAGCCACAAATACACGAACTCTAAAAGGATTGAAGGTGCCACTCTCAGGGTATATTACGTCACATTCAGTAGGATGCGACTTAAAAAAACATTCAGGACAACGAATACCATCACAATTACCTTGCTTAAGAATAATTTTTAAGGAGTTTATGTTAGCTATATCATGTAGTCTATACGCATCCATAGTCCTCCCCTATAAATAATTATATCCCGTCATCGGGAATGGGTCAAAAAGTTAATTCTCGGGAGTTAGTTATATTATTGTTCTGCTAGAATGTAAAAAGTAGGGGTCAATTTGAGACTTTAAACTCATGAACACCACCCCTTTGAGAAAGCCACCAACAGGTTATCCAGAAGAGTCGATTTTCCTTTAACGCCCCTATTAAGGACTCATTTCCACTCCATCCGCCTGTAATAAACCGCCAATGGCTTATATGTTTATTGTTTTCTTTTTCTTCACTACGAAAAATATAAGATTCATACGACCATAGCTCCTCCACTCTAGCCAGGAGAATATTCCAGTTGTCTTTTACTGGCCATTCCCGGATCTCTTCGAGAGCTTCTTCGGATGGATAACCTAGCTCGTCGTAATCTTCCATACCCTCATTATACCATTATTCCTCTGGAGAACGAAGACCCGCCTGTTCCTTATCGGCCTTCTTATCTTTCAGGTCCCCGATCTCCTGAGCAAGTTCCAGATATTCTTTACGTAATTCGTTTCGTTTAGTTTTCAATTCCTGAATACTGGTCCTGATTTTTTCCCGTTCGTCAAACATGGCATTTACACCACCAAAGCCATATGCAGCTACTTCTAATGCGTTTTCCATCCTCTCTGCACGGTACTGGGCCTCTTCAATTAATCCATTGAGATAGGAAAAATTAAGAGTCTTTAAACAATCCCGCATATTGGACAGAATATCGCACATTGTTCTAGTACTTCGATTATCTTTCTTTGACACCGTGGTCTCCTTTACCGCCTTTGACTACCAACATTGTATGGTAATCCCAGTTTAGTCTAAGGTATTCTATTGCTCGGTTTTCTTTAGCAGTTAATTCACGAGTAATAAAAATAATTCCCTTAGACACTTTAAATCCTGTAGTATCGAGAATCTGATAGGCATCTTTATAGTTCAGCTTTTCTTCTGTCATTTATCACACCTTCTTTTTTAAGCTCCATACATCAGCTTCAAGCTTCTTTATACGTCCTGCATGATTCGCTAGTTTCTTTAATAACCAGTCAAATATACCTACAGGTTCTAAATCTGTGGGTACTATTCCTTTAGCCTTAAGCTCATCCAAATAATCGTCCAGTTCCTTGTTTGGCATTACAACCTCCAGTTACTTGATAACGCCTTTTCTTTTTAATCGTTTTTTCTGATTCCGAGTCAATCCCCGTCGTTTACGTTCTTCCTGGAGTCTCTTACCCCCAGGGCTCCGGGTATCTTTTAGACTTACTTGCATTCTATCAATTTGTTTCATAGTTAATTGTCGGGTCAGGTCCTCTTCCAAAAGAATGCAATCAGCCTTTTCTAAATCGGATAATTCGTCGTAGGCTTCTTTTGTCAATAATTCACCAGTTACAGTATTCACAATTCCCCCTAATAAAAACGCCCCCTCGTGGACGGACCATCGTAGGGGGCTTCCTTGTCGGTACACCTTACGAAAGGTGCAATAAATCACAAATCATTTAGTATCCTGATCCGTAATAAAATCGGTCAGATAAACACACAGTATCATCCCGGATCGGCTTATATCGTAGTAAACCTTTCTCTTTAAAATACGGAGCGTTCATCGCCACTATTTTTCTTACGGAATCGAGAAGACTATCTCTGAGCGTCCTCAGCAATTGAGCCACCGGTAAGCCCAATGTATCGGTTGTCTGTACTTGAAGCATTACATATAAGTGTACAAACAATAAAATTGATACCAGTTTCACAGTCATTCACAACTCCCTCTATACCATATAATATCTACAAATAGCGGGATTTTCTTACATTTTTTTCATAATTTCCTCCAAACAATTTTAATAGCGACACTCCAAGTAGTCCGGCGGCATCGTTAGCGCCCTTTCCCTGTACCCTCCAGTTTGTATAATGTTAAAGAGGTTCGCTGTACAGGTGCCCAGATCCAAGCTTTACCTGTCTTGATCTGTTCCGGCATTCCGAACGAACTAATTTTCCCCGAATCATCGGGGAAATATCCTCATGTGCTGGCCGCAGTCCCACCACACTGGCACGGATGCTTTGGCCGACACCCAGTATACCTTTACGTCTCCCAACCTCCTGGCAAGCCCTCAGCAAAGACACGCAGGAGATTTTACTCAGTCAGACTCCTTAAAATGGCCAGATAATCGCAAAATCCAGCCCAATAGCCCAACTTGACGGTCGTCAATCACCCGATCAAATAGAAGCTTTCGGGATCTTCCAAATCCCCGCAAGTCTGTATTTGATTCGTAATTCCAACCATCAGGTACAAATCCTATTGATTTTGCCCATTCCTGGGCATACATTAGCCCTGCACCTTCTCTACAGGTCCAAATAATGATCTTATCCCCTTTCCTCTGCCGATACTGTACCCACATCAACACAAGTTTGTGGACAAACCGTTGTTTACCTACAAAAGGGAAAAATCGCCCTGCAATCCTAGGGTCCGTCAAAAGCGTTCCATCAAAATCCACTGCAATAATCATTTTAATCTCCTATTATAGTTTTTGTATAGCCCTCCAAATGTCATCCACAATACTAATAATCCAGCTATGAATGGTTTCAGAGTCATAAGCTAAAGCCACCTGCTTCCATGGACGATGACCAATATGATATTTACGACAAATATTACAATAATAAGCATTCAGCCGTCCCTTAGCAACCCGTCCAGAGCGTTCGACCCGTTTAATTGCATTCCTAGCCATGGGTTTATTAGAATAACGTATTTTATTAGAACATTTGTTTGACAATTATTTATCCTCCTCATTGTCGTTTAATTCCGCTAGATATTTTGCTGCTATTACTCTCGATCTAAACAAAGTCTCGTTTGAACGAAGACATATGTATTGACACGCAGCGTGATATGTGGAATTGTCTCTTCTCGGAAACATAAAACAATCCCTACAATCAAGCCCTATACAATTTCCATGACGTAATACAAACTCTGCGGTCTCTCTCTGAGTCAATCTAACTCCCTATCATTTCTTTGAAAACGCTAAAAATAGTGTAGCAAGCAATCCATAGAACCATAAGAAAAACTCGGTTGGATAGGCTTTCATAAAATACAGGAGTTCAG
>JAEOSY010000288.1 GCA_016840125.1 Candidatus Helarchaeota archaeon
AATTGGATTTGAAAATTAGGAAAAAATGGCATTAATCCAGTCTAACTTAATAAAATTCTAGGCATACTTAGGTTCCAATTTTCACTCTAATTGTTAAAGATTATTAACAATCAAGCTTAAAAATTGTTTTATCTTTATACGTTTTACGTAATGGTCGAAACCCACAGCCTCTGATCCCGTCTGTATTCTACTTTCGGGAGTGCTTTATTATGGGATTATTGCCTATGATATTATAAAGCAGAACCTTTTTAAATTATATATTAACAATCATTTCGATTGGAAATTTTTTACTAAAAATATATGACAAATTCCATAAATCGAGGCAATTTACCATTTCAAAAGTATGATTAATTAGTCTAAGAAAAAAGATAATTCTTCAATAAAGGAAAAATAACCCATAACTTATAAAATAGTTACTCCAAAAATATCTAGGATAATAAATTAGCAAGGGAATATAATTGAGCGAACCTCGTTTCGTTTTCAAAATCATGGTGCTGGGAGAACCCGCGGTGGGTAAAACTTCCCTCATACGCCGTTTTGTTGAAAACCGATTCTCAGAAGATTACCTGTCGACGATAGGAGTGGATTTTCTCAAGAAAGACATAAAATATGACGATACAGAGGTTACTCTGGTGCTCTGGGATGTGGCAGGTCAGGCAAAATACGCGAATTTCAAGCGACACTATTATCAGGGAGCAAATTTCTTCATACTTGTTTTTGATATTACCCGAAAGCTGACTTATTTGAATGTTCCGCGTTGGTTGAAAGATGCCCAAGACATTATGGGGGAACAGATCAATTACGCAATCTTTGCAAATAAAGTGGATTTAGGCGATCAACGTGAGGTCTTAGACTATGACGGGTTCCTAAATGCTGAGGGAATGCTAGAATTAGCGGAGACTTCTGCAAAAACAGGTGAAAATATAAATGATATTTTCACGAGAATCTCGAAATTCTTAATAGCGAATCAAGAATAGTAAGATATCATCTCATTCTTTTTTAGCGGAATTTTAAACAACTATTATCAAGAATCCCAAAATTAAACCTGTAAACACAACTGTCACAAAATTATCATCGAGATGGATATCCACACTTTCGAAGAAGGCACCGGAGAGACCGCCAATAAGCGCTAAAAGAATCCACCATACGGGGGATATAGCTGGAAGTAGCAAAGGGGAGAATGCCAACATACCAATACTAGTACCGACTGCCAAATTAGCGATTAAACCTTCCCAGGATTTCTTTTTATTCCAAGGTAATTTATGCTCACCCCACCGAGTTCCCGCAAAATAAGCAGCAGAATCACCGATTCCCCAGATACATACCGTCGCAACATAAACTATGAGAAGAATAAATTGGAAATTAGAAATCCCAGATATTTGAAGTAATAACGTTTGTAATCCTAATATAATCGTGAAAGCAAAAAGAGCCATGATAGAAGCCAGATATGGTTTGAATTTCTCAGATTGGCGTCCAAGAGCAATAAAAGCATCTGTGAAATAGGTTTTCTTTTTAATAACAGCATAGATAAACTCATGAATGCCAAACGCAAAATCAACGGCTAGTAAAATAAAAAATCCCATCCAATACCAATTGGAATCTAAAATTATAAAAATAGCAGTGAAAAACGCAAACAACAAACCTGCAATTATATTAAACATTTTTCGGGAGAAGGTGGTTGCGCTCTGATCTTTATCTTTCAACTCTTCATGGCGTCTAAGCCCAATATACAATAATCCAACTAAAAGCACATTTAGCATAATTAAGGCATAAATTACCGCCATTATATAATCCAAACTAATAAAAAGGACACAGGGTACTAGCACCATTGCACCCACATAGAGAACTATCGTCCAAAATAAGGATGGTTTTTCTTCGGGTGATTGTTCGCTCATATTTAAACCTCTATTTTTACCCTCGGTAATGCATTATGGGGAAATTTTCGTTTTTAACATTTTAAAAATCTAAGAGATAAGTATTTCCCTAGGATTTTATTTATAAAATTTGGTTTCGGTCCCGACTCCCGTGCTAATTACATGGGAGGTATCAATGGGATCGGTTTCGGGAGTCTCATGGGTAACATCCAAATAAACCCCTGATGCCGCCTCCCTCCATGTCAGTCCTAGATCTTCACATAAGATTCGTTTTTGTTCTCTGGAAGTTAATTCATATTTCTTAGGGATATCTTTCTTCTCTTTAAGAGAAGGATAATCTTCCGTGACGGTTTCGGAAGGACGAATAACTCCCTCCTTTTCCCAAACTTGGCGAATAACAAGATCTAATAACTCGGGAACATTCTTCTGTAACCATTCAAAATTGCCCGTGCTGGCACCTTGAGAGTAAAGGCGGTGTCCAGTCGATAGTCCAGCTAAGCGCAAGATAAATTGAGCACGCCCCAAGTAGGTTAAAGTTCGGATCAGTGGGGGCCATGGACAATAACAAAATAAGTGATCTGGCAAGCCAAAGTGAGCCGTTTCTATGCCATCCCACAGCCCGCCTAATGCGCCATAATTGCTTGTATACTCGATCTGGTTAACTGCTGCTGAAATCCAGAGAAGGGTTGTCATATAATTGGATTGTCCCCACTGAGGTGTTCGTTCATTCCGAATATCGCGCAGGATATCGATAGAGCGTAGTCCAATATCCATGAATTTCTTGATCTTCTTAGGGAAATCGCGGAGCTTAACGCCCAATTTCATATGGCGGCGATCCAATACCTCATCCTCGGGTCCTACTGTCCACCAATCCACCGGAATGCCATCCTCAATATGCGTATTCAGAATGAAGAGCATTTCACGGGTATCGTCATCCACGACCAGAAAAGACGTATCAACCGAGTCTCCATATAAAAGTTTAGCAGTTCCAGTCTGTAAATCTTCACGTATGGTTATAACAGGAGGGAAAAACGCATATGCCAAGACTTTCTCGGGGTCTTTAATCGTTCCATCTATAACCTGCTTGGAGGTAAGGATAGAATCATTCAATCTATTGGTTGCCACGGTGTAAAATTCTTCAGTAAACACCTTGAAAGTCCTTTGAAAATATTCCCACCCGAATTGTTTATAGGCATACCAGACATTGTGCAACAAGGGGAGATATTGCTTCGTCTGGACATTAGATGGGATATCTGAATAGGTAAAAGGCATTTCATTTCATCCTCATTAGGGGATTAATTATGTTAAAATTAGTTACCAAATACAATTAACATGTTTAAAAATTGTTCTGGTTTAGAGGCGGATTTGTTATTATGCAAATTTTTGAAGAGGATATAAATAAAATCGGCAATAAATAACTAAATTAATTTAAATCATGAAAAGTGAAGTTATTAAAAATGAGGTTATTATGATGGGTGAAAGTAAAGGCGAAGGCGGTTCTTGGTTATATGGTATAATTCTGATACTCTCAGGTGGATTTATCCTAGTTACCGGAATATTATATTGCGCAGGTATAGGACCAATCGCGGAATTTTTTGCAGGTATGAGTTTAGGGTCTCTATCCATTCTAGCTAGTGCCCAAGGCTGGATCTATATGGCAATTGGTGGATGGGGCGTTATCGGTGGTATAGGGCTCATTAAAGATCAGGAATGGGGCTGGGGAATCTCCCTAGTCGTGTTATCGACTGTAATTATCACGTTTCTTGCAGATGTAATCGCAGGAATCGTGACTGCAAATTGGGCAGACGTTATGATGTGGATTAAGCTAATAGCTCTTATCGTGGCGGCAGTAGGTATCGTATATCTTCTTGCAACTAAAGAAAAGTATGCATAAAAACCCTATTTTCATTTCTTTTTTTATTTAATTCCTTTTGTATTTTGTATATTTCGAGAACCAAATGGGACACCCCCTGTTATTGAGGTAATAAAATAAAGAAATAGGGAATTTTTACCTAAACCTTTTTTTAATTAATGCACCAAACTAAAACCATCAAAAATATTGAATTTTAGAATATCAATAGAAAAAGGAAAACGGAGATTTAGAAGAATGAAACGAAGAATGGGTCTTTTTGGCTTACTGCTATTACTTATGGTCACGATGGTTGTACCTTTTAGCCTATTAACAATATCACCTTCAAATAATACAGAGATAATCGAAATTGATATGACCTCAATTGAAACCTCACAATACCCGACAAATGTTGTTATTAATGAAGTCTTATTTGATGATGTAATCGCGAATGATAAAGGAGAATTCGTGGAAATATACAATCCAACTAGTAGTCAAATCAATATGTCCTTATGGACAATTACCGATGAAGAAAATCCAGCGGAATTTGAGGGTGTTTATGAATTTCCTCTCGGATCTGTTATTCCAGCGAAAGGATATTTTATAATATTTAACGACATTGACCCTGCTCAGCTGATTACACCAGATGATGTCGCAAATAATACACTCGTCCAGCTTTTCGAAACCAAATCAGGTCCAGCTGATGATGATGATCCCCGCGTAGCGAATTTAGTAAAGGTAAATGGAACTGCTGAATTTCGTTTAGCAAATGGGGGAGATCAAGTCTATCTCTTCGATAAAAATGAAGTACTTGTGGACTCAATGTCATATTCTCCGTCGACTCCATCAACAATCAACGTAGCAATCGCCAACCGATTGATCACCGAAGGGGATTGGACCCAGAAATCAGCTCAGCGCATCTGGAATAGCTATGCTTGGGGACGTGATGGGTTTGGTAAAGCCATCAAAATGGATCCTACACCCGGTCAATTAAATGGGGAGGTACCGTC
>JAEOSY010000289.1 GCA_016840125.1 Candidatus Helarchaeota archaeon
ACTGGAGGTGCCTTTGGACTAGCTTATCAGAAAGGTCACAGAATACTACCAATAAGGAAATTAATACCTAATGCCATTGAAATTTATGGATGTCTCGGAGAAATAGAAGAATTAAAAATGGAAATTGCTGGAGAAGAAGCTCCAAAATTACAAAATTTATGTACTGTGTGCGGAAGAAAGAAAACTTGCGATTATCTAGATGAAGTTAAACGTCAAATAGATTTAGAAGATGAGGAAACGTGTTTTAATGATCTCGGATTTCTCTGCAACGGATTTATCGCTAAAGAATGCAAAGAACGCTGTATTGACTACGGAGCCCCATGTAGGGGATGTAAACCAATGGTAGATCGTTCAGGGATTAGAATGTTAGGTATGTTTGGAACCTTAATGGGTAATATCGAGGTTGCAACAGAGCACTCTGAAAAGGGGGCAACCGATAAATTAGCAGATCCCGAAGACGATGTTACTCGAAGTTTACCTGATGTCGTTGGAAACTTTTTTAGATTTACGCTACCCACGTCCGGTTTGCCAAGAGGTAGAATTCCTTCATCTGGGACTTTAATTGAAGATGTTTTTACGGGAAGATTGATTGAAGAATCGCCATTAATATCTGGATTATTAGGAGGAGATAATTGGATCTCACTAACCTTGAAAATTATTGATACGTATGAACAGGCCAATGGCATTGAAATATCAGAACAGACTAAAAAATACAGAACCGAGTTGCTAGAATTAGAAAAACAATTACAAAATGCGATAAAAAACGAAGATTCAGAACAGTATAAGCAAGTTTCTAATAAAATTAGGAAAATCGGGGGAAACATGAATTTATCTAATGTATTCTATGGTGGATTCAAATCACAAATCGATGAAAAAGACAATTTTGATGATTATAAAATCCGTATTTTTGATGTGGTTGAGGGAACGTACAAGAATGGCTCAGTTGAATATAGTATTGATCCAGAAGGTATTGTAAAAGAAATAAAAATAAGAGAGGGATAATCATGAGTTATGAATTATTAAGATCGGAAATTATTGATGCAGGATTCTGTCAGGGGTGTGGATCGTGTGTAGGCAGTTGTAAACATATTGAAATGGATGAGGCGGTTCCAACACTCAAAGACTATTGTATTCTTGAGAGAAATGGCAAAGAATGTGGAAAGTGTTATCAGAATTGTCCCCAAGTAATTCAACAGACATTTGAACAGAAAGAACCTTTAGCAATGTATTCATTAAGGAGTAAAAATCCAGAAATTCTTGCTAACGCTTCAAGTGGGGGATTTGTAACCACGATTGCAAAAGAATTACTAGAGAATGAAACTCTTAGTGAAATTGTTATGGTCCAAAAAGGAGAGGAAACACCTGTAGCAGTGACAGTTTCTACTCCAGATGATGTTATTAAAAAAGCGGGAGTTATTTATAGTCGATCAGGTGTCCTTGAGAGATTAGTTGGGCTTATCGGTGAGACTTTTGAACCAGTGGGAATTGTCGGTGTACCGTGTGAAATGAGGGGTGCTGCGCGAATCGAAGAATCCATGAATAGAGAGATCCTAAAAATAGGGTTATTTTGCAGTTCACAAATTCATCCTGAAAAAAGATGCGGATGTACCCTTCTAGGTGAGGCTAATCCTTTAGTAGTAGAAGGTTTGAAGGATATCATCGAAGAATGGGAGTCGGGAAATGCCGAGGACGATGCCGAAGAAGGGAAGAGATGTGAAAGTTGTAAGGCATTCTGTAAACATTGTCAAGATTTTCCAGCAATTTCTTCTGATATTACTGCAGGTGAAGTTGGTTCAAGACAAGGATATACAACTGTCGTAGCGTGGACTGAGCGTGGTAAAGAAATTATTGACAATTCCATTGAAAAAGGACTGTTTGAGACCGAAGAAGTTAATAAAGAGGATGTGAAAACAGCGATCAACCTTAAATCGCTGCGAGAACTGATGAATTTTGAAAAAACTCCAAGACAACAAGTATTGGATTATGTGACAAATCAAGGCTCGAGCACCATTACCGATATTGTAAAGGAGACTGGACTTGATCCTAAAAAAGCTAGGTATGAAGCTTTACGCTTAGTTCAGTTGATGACATTCGAAATGAATGCGGACCCTTCATTAGATGAACCAATATTTACGTTAATATGTGATTAAAATAAGAGGAAAGGTGTAAATTATGGAAGCAGAGTTCGAATTTGAGAGAGAAGTTAAGACATCTAGCATAGGAGATGTAATAAAATACTGCTATACATGTAGCAAGTGTTCTGATAATTGTCCAATTACCGCGGTAACTGCAGGAAAATATACCACTAAAGAATATAATCCTAGACAAAATATTTTGATGACCCT
>JAEOSY010000290.1 GCA_016840125.1 Candidatus Helarchaeota archaeon
GCAGCGCCTAATTTCCACTTCGGGGTACCCCACAGGTTCGTATTCATGTTAGTTGCTATTAAATTATGAGCTTTGAGTGCATCTTTGACTTGGGAGATTTTATCTTCATCAATATTTCCCCTTTCATCGATGAAGAGATCATTATGAAACTCTATACCCTCTATGTGCGCAGCAGCAACCCTGGAAATTTGGTCTAAAATATCCGAAGAAATAGCCCCTTCTTCGTTATAGCCATCTGTCGCAAACCGGTCAACAAAATCACCTGCACACCAATGACCTGCGGCAAATTTAATTTCAAATGTTTTGAATAAGTCCGTGACGCGATCGTTATCGAGATATCCATTGAAATTATCTAACTTTTTTAACGTAGTGTCATCTATTTTCATTGGCATACCTCAAACTAAATTATAGATGCAGTCCAGACAATACCCTTCCTACCGGGTCGCTTTTACCCGGAATCAGACATTTTCTCAGATTTTCAAAATGCCGTCATCTATTAAAAGGGTAGTATAAATGGTATGAACCCAGGTCAACCACTGCCGCCTTGAGGTCCATATAGAATCACCAAAATGATGCCTATTATTCCAATGGCGACCATGGTGCTGATGCCGATAATTAACTTTGAATTCACTTTCCTTTCAAACCTCTGTTTTTTTAAGGGAATAAGAGATATTTTTTTGTTTGCATGATTAGTAATCAATAATTTAGATAAGAGTCAACTATTTTACTTAGATTTTTGGTGAATCTAATGTCCAAGCGTAAACGTAGGAAGATAGATATTACTGATTTATTTCATACTGAGCCTGATAAAACCCTCATCCGTCCAAATTCCATCTCTATTACCCTTGAAAATCGAGGAAAAGACTTTAAATTGGAGTATGAAGAAAAATTTAACCAAAAGCAATCAGTTGAAAGTTGGACGATAGAAAACACGTTGAATGCCTTGAAAAAAATTCAGGAAGATATAGATAGGTTAAATAAATACTTCTATTATCAAGTTAAATCCCTTAAAAAAGGGTACCAGTTGATGATTGTTTCTGATGATGCTTTCGCACTTGTTGCTGCGGTACTAGCTGAACTACTGGCTTTCGGAGTTCGCGATAAAGAAGACTCGTACAACTTTAATAATTTCCTTGAACCACTTTTAAAGTGGATTTCAAAAACGAATATAATTGATGATTAAGGGCAGAGAGAAATGGATCAATATTTTGATAATCATAAGCGACAATTAAACCTTCTTCTCGACAGAAATAGAACCTTAAAATATAAATATGCGATTTTTAAGGCGGTTAAGCCAGGCGATTTAGTCATTGATTTTGGTTGTGGAACTGGAATTCTTGGATTTTTCGCGCTTCAAGCGGGAGCGCGTCATATATACGCAATTGAAGAAACTCCTATCATTGAATATGCTCAAAAAGTAGCCTTAAAAAATGAAATGGATGATAAAATTACATTTATTAATAAACCGGGTAAACAAGTAACTGAAGAGGATATACCCAAGAAAGTGGATTTAATTATTTCAGAGCCAGTTTCAAACTTGTTATTGGAAGGAAACGCATGGTCTTCAATTGAGTATCTGAAAAAGTTTCTTGATAAAGATGGTTTAATACTACCAACATCTGGAAGCCTTTTTTTTGTGCCAGTAAGTGCTGCGCCCGAAGTTTTTTATGACTCTAATCATCTCGTTGGAGGTCCCAATGTCTATAATATTGATTTCTTAAATCTACCTCGAAGTATCTTCTACAAATCAACGTTATCGGAGAAGGCATGGCTTTCACAACCGTATCCCCTGCTTGAAGTTCAATTGTTGAAAGATACGCTCACTGATACTATTAGTCAATCTACAAAGTTTTCAATTCAGAAATCAGGGCAGCTAATAGGCGTCGAATTCTTCTTTAGACTAAACATTTTTGGCAATATATCGCTTTCAAGTAAAGACCAAATGCATTATCGTAATTGGATGCCCTTATTTGCCCCTTGTTCTCAAGAAGGGCTTGTATGCCCAGGCGATAATCTTCGGATAACGGTTTTAAGTGAAGTTCTTAGACCATACAAGGGGCGTTGGACGCTAGAATATGAACATCAATCCAAGCTCCTTCCTGCTAATGATAGTTGGTGGAAAACACAATTCGCGGTACCCAAACTTCCCACCGGAGTGATGAGCAGTAAACATGGACTTCTACGATTAATCAAGGATGAATATTTACAATATGATTGTGATAATGATTTAGAACACGAATTTGTGGAGTTATTCACAGGATCTTTAAATTGTGAGGAGATTTGCCAGGTCATTGCTCAATCTAATAAGTATAACCTCTCGCATGATAAAATTTTCGATTATTTAATCCAATTGCTCCATAAGCTACTGAGAAATTCTTTGATCGAGCTTCCAATTCCTGTTGAACGTTTTTATACTACCAAATTTACTTCGGTTATGTATATCCCCTAAAATAATCTTATTTGTTCTTTATTAATTCAATAAAACTAGCCATTTTGTTTTTTAACTGTGCCAGATTCTCCCCAATACGATTAAAATCAATCACCGTAGAGGGAATGTTAAATTTGGATATGGTATCTTTGAATAGGCGGTAAGCTGGTGTAAGGGTCGTGCACCCAATGAGTCGGTTAAAAACAACACCATCAACCTTCAATTCTTTCGCAAGATCCACCCAAGCAGTGGATACAGTTTTGTTTCTGCTCCAAAATTTATGAGAATTTAGGAGGTACTCACCATAATTCTGAATCAGATCGCCTTCAGTTTTGATTGGTTCAAGCATACCATAGGCTAAATTATCGGCTTGAATGAGACATCCACCCAATTCATTGATAATTTGGGGTAAATCCGGCTCGCTTCCACTGAAAACCGGGACTAAAAGGATCTTAGGCACGTTGGAATAATCTATTTTTTTTCGTTGATTTAGAACTTTTATTAATTTAGCAAATTGTTTATGGAAATACTTGATAGCTGAGAGATAATCAATGAAACAAATATTTAATAGGGCTAAAAGCTGCATATAGGCATATGGAGAAAGGGGCATTTTTGTTGGATCCTTAAGATAGTATAAAACTTGTTTGTAATTAGCTTTGATTTCGTTTGCCAGCTTAATTTTCTCCCTAAGAACTTCGTCTGTAATTTTATTCCCTGTCAAAGATTCAAGTCGCTTGACAAGTTTCTGTAATTCTTCCTTCATATATTCCTTAGCATGGCTATCATTTGAGCTTGGAATGGGTATATCGGTAAAAATAACTGGAATATCATCATGGAGCGTTTGGTAGAATTGGGAGAACCAGCCGCATCGGGTGCCCCATCCTAGAAATAATTTTAACCGATCTTTATAGGGAAGTGAGGAGCCATAAGCGATTCGGGTGGCGAAGCAAACCTCTGAAAAGTAATTCTGTTTGTCAGATTCTTCCTCATAACCGCGGAGATTTTTATTATACTCTCCAAGAAATTCATTTACGATATTCTCAGCCTGTGGCTGCATCATACGTGTACCTGCGCTAACCAGACTTGAACCTAAAATATTAGTTACCAGGCGGGTCCCACGTAATAACTTCTCAGCTTCAAATTTACCCATTCTCAGTGGAAACATGGGGGCTGCTCCTGCTGCAAATACCAGTTCTGCACCCAGAGGTAAAATGGTGCCCACTAAGGGTTTGTTATGCCTGCGTAATTTCCTGAATTGCTTTTCAGCGGAAAAGAACTTAAGATTTAAATTCAAAAAACTTGGTATGAGAAACTCTTCAGCATCTACGCTCATGCAATCATCTCCTTAAAGGCCTGTAGCCGAGTTTGCAGTTGGGCATCAGTTGTGACGCCATAATCACGCTCGATTTCAAGATAGGGAATGTTATTTTCTATTAAAGTTTGCTTAAAGTTATATGAAACAACGGATGGGAAAAGACTACAATACTTTACAAAATAAAAAAGAATCCCATCAGCTTTTGTCTTTTTGAAAATATGGATGAGATCTGTAAGGTAATTATCACTGAGAATCATACGCCCGCTATTTTCAGCATTAATGTAATATTTGGCCAAGGCCTCAATAGGTGCTGGACCCTCTTCAACAACGGAATCGTAATAATCCAACCCAGTCCACGTCAGATTATTGATGACAAGAAATCCTTGATCTTCGATTAAACGAATCATATTATCGCCTATAGGCACCCCATTTCCTACAAACATGATCCGTTTTCCATCCTCGAATGGAGATTTATCAGCGAATCCATTAACTACTCCTTGCAGATTCTCAATAGAAGCCTCTACACCATATAAGAAATGTTTATAGAGTAATTCGGTGCTTTCAACGCCGGATAACAAAAAACCTTTTTCGTTTTGCGTTTGTACAATGGTTTGATATAATTTTCGTTCTTGATTATAAAGTTTTATCGCTTCAGAGATAGCTACATCAGAAATTTTTTTACCCGAAAAGCGCTCTAATTCCTCTCTAAAATGGTGTAATTCAGCCTCCATAAATTTCAGGGCAGACGGGGTTTTACTAGAGGGAAAGACGATATTGATATCTGGAATGTTAAAATATTCAGAAATAAGCTCAGTTGTGCACAATTCACCATTACAATAATTTCCAGCAACTATGGCATCTAACTCGTTATATACAGGATTTTTTAAATCAAAACTCCCGATCGTACTTCTTGCGAATGAGCAGGTTGCAGATGTTAGATACTCAATCCCTTTCGTAACAGTATTTCTATCTCCTAAAAGACTCAAACGTAAGGGAAAGCCACCAGCGGCGTATATTAATTCTTCAGGTACCAAGCCATGAGCCATAATGCCGTAAATTTTCATCTGAGACTCTTTGAGTTTTTGAATGTGAGAGCGCGCACCTGCGACTAAGGTATTTTCCGTCATATCTACTCAACTAATTGTTCAAAGGCTTTCAAAAATGCATTCTCTAATTATTGCTTTTCTAATGAGAGGTTGGAGATACTTAAGACCTTTCGGTTTTATAAGATTCTAATATTTTTCAATCTGATAATATCGAATTTATCTTAAGGTAAGTTTATTTGTATAGTTTTTGCAGTAAAATTAAGTCTAAAATATTTAGGAGAAAATAGTATGAGTTCTCAAGATTCCTATGAACAGAGATTAGAGCATAAAATAAAGAAGGAACGGAGATATCAAGGTAGATCCGAGTATTTAGGAGCCTTCGGTGTTGCAGGTGTCTTCACCTTTGTAGGAATACTCTCGATTATTTTTAATTTTGTCCCGTTTGATTTCATTGGGCTTAGCGGTTGGGGCTATTGGTTATTTATCCCCGCTTTCTTCATCTGAATTGGAGGAATTTCCCAATATATGAAGCAAAAACGACTTAGGGCAGAGACCTTAGCAGTTCTCGAGAGTTATCCAACGGGTACCGTTAATGTCGAAAACCTGACGAAAGAATTAATGCTAGAACGTCCTAGCCTTATGCAATTACTTATTGACCTCAGAGTAGAACGGCGAATCAAATTTCGAGTTGATTCAAAAAGTGGCGATTTGATTATGGGTGAATCTTATGTCTCACCTGTTGTCGATACTCCAACAGCGCAACCAACTGCTGGACAATCCTTTTGTCCCCAGTGTGGTCAAGTTCTAGAAGCTAATAGTATGTTTTGTGCAAATTGTGGGGCTTCGGTCCAATAAACTCTTTTCCCTTTTTTTAAAAAAATCTCATTTTATCCTTAATTTTTCTCGGACTCTTTTCTCCGTTTGGACAAATGGCATCCTTTTCGCAGTATCCTTTAATGCTTGAATGGGATCCTTTTTGCGTTTTTGTGCGCGTGCCCATTCCTTCGCAAACTTTGCAGATGTAATGGTTTTTAATCCTTTTCTCATTTTTTCAGGGAGGTTCGGATCAATAAATGCGGCGCCGCGTGTCATACTGCCATATTGACTTGTGGGAGAATGAAAATCCATCTGTTCAATAATCCCAATTTCTGCCATCTCTTTCAAAGTGTATGAAAATTCGCCACTCATATAGATTTCAACCATTACGGCCTCAGGAGGATACCCTTCTTCGAGTAAGACTTTAATAGAATTACGTAAAACATTTCCAAAAGCGGGACCAAATACCTGCTCGGTATAGAGGTCCAAATGTGCTTCCTGTTCAAAAGTAGTTTCTATTGCACCCTTTTTTGTGGTGCCTAATGCTTTAGCTAACGCAAGAAGGATGGCCTTTGCAGAACCGGAGTGGTCCTGATGGACCCCTACAAAACTATAGAAGCCCTCACCAGAGAGGTATGAATCGCGTACACCTACACCAATCATTCGAGGTGCTACCATTATCACATCTACGAACTCAGGGGGGGTTAAACCAGTTATTTCTCGAAAAGCAATGTTATAACCAGTGGCAAAATCTAATACTTTATTTTCTGAGAGATTGGGAAGGATTAATTCGCTGAATACTTCGGCTTGAATTTCATCGGGGATCAAAATCATGATAATATCAGCTTTTCTAGTGGCATCTTCAATTGAAAAAACTTCAAATCCATCCTTCAATGCGTTGTCGCGATAATCGTCTTTAATATTCCCAATTATCACTGTAATTCCACTATCTCTAAGATTCAATGCTTGAGCTCGCCCTTGATTCCCATATCCAATCACGGCGACAACCTTCTCCTCTATTACACTCAAATCAGCGTCTTCATCAAAATATACAGGTGTTGTTGACTCATTTAGCGGCATAACTTTCACCTCAACTATTTAAGAACAACTTTAGATCTAGCCAAATTTATTCTATTAAAAAGTATAGAATTATTTTTCCGGTCGATTTTTCAAATTTTCAATAGGATTGCAAATTTGCCGCTCTTAAGTAATATAGAGGTCTATCAAAATGGTTTTATTCTAGATAATATTATATATTTATATAATAGTGGAAGTGAATTATTTTGAAGTTAGAAATGGAAATTCTGAGTGTTTTTACAGGACTCGTCATTTTTCAAATAGCTGTGATCCTCTTAATTTGGTACACATATTATTTATAAGGTAACGGAACGGCAACTTCAGTGAAAGTTAGGCGAAATTAAGGGATTGTTTAACAGAGGCATCGAAATTGTTTTCTCTCTTTGTGTTGTGGGCAATTTTTGCTACAACAATTAAATTGTACGATGTCTATAATTTATTTGACGTTAATTAAGTGGTGATTTGAATTGAAATATGAAACCGAAATATTAGGACTATTTTTGGGATTAATCGTTCTCAATATGGTCATGGTTCTCCTAATAGGTGCTTTATTCTAATAATAGATTCAACTACTTTTACCTTTCTCAATGAAATAACCTTATATTTACGCATTCGTTTAATGTGGTAAGAGGTGGTCTTAAGTTGCCAATTGCCTTTATTCTCGTGAAGGCCCAGCCAAATCTTATTAGCTCTTTAGTAAACAATGTTCTCTTCCTTGATGAAGTCGCGGAGGCATATTCCATAGCCGGTCCGTGGGATATGATTATTAAGATTGAGTCTGAGAAGTTTGAAAACGTGGCAAAGGTCGTTACCGAGAAGATCTTACAGTTAGAAGGGATTAGAGAAACCTTGACACTTATGGCATTTAAATCGGGAGTCAATAAGTCCCATAGAACAGAAGCATGTGAGGAAGCCTCAACTTTTGAGAGCGCGAACAGGATTCAAGATCTTTATCGCCTCTGTCGTACTTGTTATAACTTGAAAAATTGTGAATTCGGTAGTAGAGTTATTGTTTTCGGTCCTTAATTCTTCGGCGAGAACATTAATTTTATATACTCGTTTGAATCATGGAACTTATGGATTCACAAAAGGGAGAATCTAAAACTCATTCAGAACGCACCGCACGAATTATATCATTTTTAACCATTTCCCCATTCCAAATTGTTATGTATGCATCCTTTGCAGATTATATTTGTAGTACCTTTGCGGAAGAAATGATGCTAAATACATTCTCGGGGATTTTTTACTTAGTTATTCCTTTGATTCCGCTTCTATATGTTACCAGGAAATATAAGATTCGGAATTATTCGATACCAATAGAGGATCGGGCACCCTTATTCTATATCCAAATTATTGGATTCATTGGGGCTTCTATCTTTTATTATTACTACTTATCTCTGACAGGGTTAAATGCTGAAATTTTATTTATCTTTACAATTGGATATATTATTCTAAATGCATTCTGTTGGGTGATTACTCTGGGATTCAAATTTAAAATAAGTTTGCATTTAACAGGCGCCGCTTCATCTATAACAGGTATAGTTGTAATTTTTGGTTGGATATGGATCTGGCTTTACCTCTTTTGTATCCCCATTGCCTGGTCACGAGTAAAATTAGGGGCGCATACCGAAGCTCAAGTAACATCAGGTACGATTTTGGGAATAATTATTGTTCTCATCACATTCCTCGGCTTTGGATATATTATTTAAAACTAATCGAAATTAATAATGATAGATATCAATAACGAGGATCATCAATTTTTCAAATGGCTTTAAACCTGTCCAATAACGTAAGAAGAAATAAGTTTCTAAAAATCCTTATTCGAGTGATCTTCTGTGTTCAACTAGGGTTTTTCTTATATATAACGTTGGGAATTACAGCCTTTTCTATTGCCTTCTTGCATGA
>JAEOSY010000291.1 GCA_016840125.1 Candidatus Helarchaeota archaeon
GAGGAAAACCTCTTGATCTAAAATAACACTTGTCATTATTACAAATCCCTGTTTTGAGTTTCGTTCCCCGTGAAATACGGCTGGTGATAAAGATAATTGGCAGTCCCCAAGAATAAAAGTACCTCCATCTGCAACGATTAGTTGCTTACATCTCTTTCTCACGAATCTTCTAAAAAGCTTGGCTCTTTTTTTTCCATTAAAATTGATGTTTTGGGAATAATCCTTGATGAAGATGGTCTTGCCCGAATACATTTCATCACATAAAGACTTGCTCGTGTAGATACTTTCGTGTTCCTCAAACGGCGGTTTATAGTGATCGTGATGGTAATGAGAAATTACAATGACGTCGGAGACTTTTGCGTAATCACGTATTTTTTCCGTAAACTCTTCAAGGGCTTCCAATTCTAATGGATGAGGTGGTAATCCATAACGTTTCGGAGCGATGGCAGCACCCGGATCTATTAAAATGTTAAGCGAAGGGGTTTTCACGAAAGTTGCCATTGAGCGCACGCCCAGGCTTTCCGCGGCAATGGGGAGTACTTGGAGTTTTTTAAAAATTCCCTGCAAAAAAATCGCCATTTAATAAAAGGTCTGGATTAGGATAGGTATTCCTTGACAAATTGGATTACCTTCTGAGAAACTTCAAGCTCCTTTCCCATGTAAAAGTGGTCAGTCTCACAAAGTACTTTTTCCTTAGGAGGGTGAAGAGACTCAAAGAGTCCATCGAAGAGGTCCCTGGGTATCAATTGATCCCGAGTACCGAGGGTGAGAACCTTTGGTTTGGTAGAACTCTTCAAGAAATCGAACGCAAAGAGCCCTATGGGGGGCGAAATGGCCGCGAGAACCTTGATGCGAGAATCTTGATGGACAGCCTCGAGTCCTGTCTTCGAGCCCCAGCTATAACCAATGAAGAATATTCGATTCTTATCCAATCCATCGATTGTTTCAAAATAGTTCAAGGCAGATTGGGTGTCTTCGAGGGCTTGTGTTCCAACCGGAAGCTTCCCTTCGCTATTCCCGACTCCCCTGCAGTTAAACTTGAAAGCGATCATATCATTACTCACGAGTTCGTCACAAACGGCATTGACAACATTATTCTCCATTGCACCCCCAAAATGCGGATGTGGATGGAGAACTATTGCTCCTGGAACTGATCCCGAGGTATTTGAGGGTAGGAAGCACCGACCCTCTAATTTAAGATTATCTGGAAGGGATTGAAAAAAAACTCGGCGTGAAGACATTGTGGCGCCCTCTTTTAAACTCGGTCCCCTTTCTTTCTCTCTTTCTTCCCCTCTTTCTTTTCTTCATCCGCACTTCTATATAATTTTTCTTTTATTTTCCTCGCTTGATCTTGGGTGACCGGTTGGAGATACTTGATCTTTTTTAGGTTATAGACCGCTTCAAGGATCTCGACCATCGTGAGATTGGGGGAAAGCTCCGTTTGGGCCCGTGCGACCAAGCGGCGCAGGTAGAAGGATCCCGATTTGGACTTGATTTTCCGGGCGATTTCCAAAATGTTACGCTCTAATTTCTTTAATTTAGGAGGATCCTTTATTTCAATTACGGTATGTTCAAACGTGAGAGACTTCTCAAAGCATCGTTCAATCAATTCTTTAGCAAAAGCAAGTTTCTTTAGTCGAGTGATTCTTAAAAGATCTGGACCTAATTCAGGTATCAATTCTACTTCTAGTTTATGTTCTAACTCCCCTTGGAAACACATCAGGTGTTTCTGCATCTCGACGCTTGGTAGTTCTCGAGCAATCACCGCAACGCGTGTATATTCACCATCATTTAAGATGAGGTACCCACCATCCCGTAGATGAATTTCCTGATTTTCTACCTTCACTCCTTCATCTAGCGTGATCGTTTCCAAGATGATATTAATTAAATACGTTGAAAGAGAGATTCCCGGCGAAGAGTAAGAATAAATTACCTCAAAGCTATCAGGTTCATATACTATCAGGTGAATGAGGTTTGCAGCCGATTTAAAACGTGCCGAAATTTTATCCTGATAGTCCTTAATTTTTTTGGACATGAGAAATCCTTTAATCTGCTGTTTGCCTAATAATTCACTTAAGAATTTGAACCACTTAATAAATATATATCCTTTTATCCTATTGGTGATTAGAGAGATTATAGGTATTGATTTATGAAAGCTATCATTCTTGCTGGCGGGAAAGGAACCCGATTAAGACCGATTACTGCAAACATCCCCAAACCGTGTGTTCCCATCATAAACACGCCCATTCTCGTTCACACGATCAATTTATTGAAACAACACGGTTTCAAGGAAATTATTATTACGGTTGGATATTTAGCACGAGAGATTGAGGAAATCTTGGGCGAAGGTGCGGAATTTGGGGTTAAAATTACATATTATAAAGAAGAAATTCCTTTGGGAACTGCGGGTGCACTTAAAGAATTGCAAGACCAGTTAAAGGAAACGTTCGTCGTGATCTCCAGCGATGTCTTAACGGACATTAACCTAACTGAGATGTTGGACTTCCACAAAAAAAATAAATCGCTCGCAACCATTGCTCTCACTACGGCCGAGATTCCAGTTGCATATGGAATTATCGTGACCGATTCTGATGGTCGAATAACAAAATTTCTCGAAAAGCCTAGATGGAGCCAAGTTTTTTCGGATAAAATTAACACTGGGATCTACATTTTAGAGCCCAAGACGATCAAATACGTTCCTATACTTTCAAAATATGATTTCTCAAAGCATCTCTTTCCTAAATTGCTCGAAGATGGGAAGAATTTATTTGGATATCAAATGAAGGATA